>JBOFSC010000562.1:0-3387 GCA_051651345.1 Enterobacteriaceae bacterium | reverse complement strand
GTTGTGTTGGTTGTGTTGGTTGTTTTGGCGAATGATCATTTGATCATGATCACAGCACACTTTCCACTCTTTTTTCTAAAAATACGTCATTTTTTCTATCGTTATCAGTTGGTTGATCCTAAAGATCCTACGTATAAATCACTATTATCAGCTTGTCAGAGAATCGCCTTTAGCTCAGCCAGTCATGGTAACCAACCATGATAAAACGGCAGAAAAAACCCGACTCAGGTCGGGTTTTTATTTGAATAAGGGAAAGCATTAACGGATCCTGGTTATTAGAAGGGTACAGGCGAAACAGACCTGTCCCCTTCAATTAGGTTTTGAGCGCTACCAGAGTTGCTCAATCAATCGCAGTAATGCGACGATGAAGTTCAGAATAGCAACGATAAAGTCGATAGTCTGGTTCATCCCTCACTCCTTGCGGTAAAAGGAGCAGGCTCAATCCAGATACCCTTGGGCTGCCTGTCTGGATTGGTCGGCTTTATCAGTAAAGCAGCGCAATGCTCCACAGGTTAGGATATGTCGGCACCACCCGTTACATCAGGCAGAATTTATTAGCAAATACCTGGTGAGCACGGCGCTATCTGATAAGCAGGAGTATAATCAGAGAATAAATAAGCGCAATCACAATAAGGTGTGAGTAATGCAATTGAGAAATTTCATCTGATAAATGTGATAAAGAGCGACAAAAAAAGTAAATTAATAGTCATGGAAATTAAATGAAGCAAACCACCTATTGCATATTCGAAAAATAATCACTATGATTGAACTATCAGTAAAGTAGCGTAATGCAATCTGCTTCCAATGGCTACCAACCATGAGAGGCAGAAAAAACCCGACTCAGGTCGGGTTTTTATTTACATAACTGTACACTTATCTCACTGCATGTGTTCCTGATACTTCTTCTTAATAGGCAGTCGAATATGAAATAACGCACCGCCTTGCGGATGGTTACTGGCCCAGATTTTACCACCATGGAGTTCGATAATCGTTTTACAGATGGACAAACCAAGGCCGTCACCGTTGATATTCTGCGTCTGTGAGTCGTGCTGAAACTTGTCAAAGATTGTCTGCAACTGCTCTTCATCAATACCAGAACCATTATCCCTGACTTGAATATCCAGCCATAACCGATCACGTTGTGCCGTAAGCGTAATTATGCTGTTTTTCCCGGCATATTTCACTGCGTTTTCCACCAGATGAAATAACGCATGCTGTAATAAGGCATCATCACCGTGGATCAGGGGGAGGTTATCGGCTATCTCAAAATTAACGGTGCACCCCTGTAAGCGTGAATGTAGCGATCTCAGGACATCCTCGATCAACTTTGGCGCTGCCAGCCACTCACTGTGCAGATGGGAGCCACTGGCTTCCAGTTGTGCCATTTCCAGCAGATCGGTGATCATCCCGGAGGTATTCAAAATCGCCTGACGTAATGCATTGGCCTGTTGTGCGCAGGGGGAGTGTTGCGCTGTCAGATGCAGGGTCAGAATTTCTGCCTGGCTGAACAGTAAAGAGAGCGGGCTGCGCAGGTCGTGAGATAAAGAGGCCAGCAGAGAACTGCGTAACTGTTCGCGGGCACTGTCGAGATGGGTCTCCTGTGTCTGCATGGTAAGGTGCAGCCGCTCCAGAGCACTGGTGATCAGAACGCAATATGCTTGCAGCAGTCGCTGTTGTTCAGGATTCATCACCTGGCGTAAGGAGAAAGGTTCAAACGCCAGGATGCCAAAATTTTGCTGGCCGACTGTGAGAGGTTGTAACTGATAAGTGGTGGCAGACAGCGTGTCAGTGCCCATCCCGGCAGGAGCGCGATTGCCGTAGCACCACTCGGCAATGGCTAAATCCAGCTCCATCTGCGGCACATTGTCGGCGCTCACCTGAAACAGATGCCCGGTCTCCCCTGGCAGCAGCAGGGCAAAACGATTGGCAACATGCCCTACCATAAAGTCTTGCAGCGTTTTAACAATATCTTCTGGTGACAGCGCCCGGCTCAGGGCTTTGGAGATTTCGTACATATGCTTGACCCGCTGCTCACGGTGGCGGGCAACCTGGATCTGATAACGCAGACTGGCCACCAGATTGCCGACGATCACACTGATCAACAACATCACGGCAAAGGTGATCAGATACTGGGTATCACTAACAGCAACCTGTTTATAGGGGGGGATAAACAGCAGATCAAAACTAAAAATATTGAGAACGGCATTGAGTATGGAGGGCCAGAGACCAAAAAACAGCGCAATAATCACCTGACCCAGCAGATAAAGCATGGCGATATTGGTCAGGTTGAGAACTGAGTCGAGGGAAGTCGCCAGTAGCGTAAACAGCACGGTGAGCAGCACAGCGCTGAGATAGCCGCGCAGATTATTTTTCCATAACTGATAAACAGAGCGGGAGCGGGATTCCAGGATCGCAGGCGGGAGATCGGAACGATTCTGATCGATAGAGATGATAATCAGATCCAGTTTACCATCCAGCAGGCTCAATTTATCGGCAAAGTCACGCAGCCCCAGCCAACGGCGCTGTTTGTAATGACGTCCTACCAGAATACGGTTCAGACCATTTTCCTGAGCGTAACTCACCACCGCCTGATCTGGATGGGGATCGGACAGGGTGGCGGTTTCTGCTCCCAGGTCCTGAGCCAATTTCAGGGTATCCAGAATCGCCCGCCGCTGGTTATCCGGCAAATTGCGCAGCCGGGGTGTCTCCACATAGATGGCGTGCCATTTACAATCGGAATGGGCGGCGATTCTGGCCGCCACACGCACCAGTTTGTCATTACCGGGGCGATGGCTGATACAGAGTAACAGCGTATCACGGGTGAAGTTCTGCTGTTTACGTGAGCTCTCCTGGAAGGCGCGTTGCTGCTCATCAACCCGGTCGGCAGTAAAACGCAGAGCCAGTTCGCGCAGGGCGATCAGGTTGCCTTTGCGAAAGAAATTATTGATCGCGTGTTCTGCCTGTCCGGCCAGATAAACCTTACCTTCACGCAGCCGCTGGCGCAGATCATCCGGTGGCAGATCCACCAGCACGACTTCGTCTGCTTCATCAAATACATGATCGGGGACGGTCTCTTTAACCTGAATACCGGTGATGCCGTGAATAATATCGTTCAGGCTTTCCATATGCTGCACATTGACGGTAGTTAATACGTCAACGCCAGCTTCGAGCAGCTCCTCCACATCCTGCCAGCGCTTACTGTGCCTGCTACCGGGGATATTGCTGTGGGCCAGTTCGTCCACCAGAATCAGGGCAGGCAGGCGTGCCAGCGCCTTGTCGAGATCAAACTCCTGGACCTGGCGACCATTGTATTCAATCTGTTTAAGGGGAAGGGTTTCCAGCCCCTGAGTTAACAGGGCGGTATCGCTGCGACCATGGGTTTCGACG
>JBOFSC010000561.1:0-1525 GCA_051651345.1 Enterobacteriaceae bacterium | reverse complement strand
CAATCAGCTGCTCTCCTGGCTTATTTTCTTTATTCTGTTTCTGATGGGGATCAGTCTGGGGCTGCTCAATGACCTGGATGCCCATCTGTTACAGCTGTTCAAATATATCGCTGTCACCTCCATAGCCACCTTAAGTTGCTGCGGTGCCGCCCTGCTGTTGCTGGAGCGTTACTATCCCTGGCGGCATAACACACACCAGGAAGAGGCACCTTCCCGGCCGCGCATCTTTTTAGCCTCTTTCTATCTGTGTGCGGTAGTTTTTTTGGGCTTTCTGCTGGGACTGACCCGCTGGTCATGGCTGCATCACGCCAGTGCAGGCAGCCATATCGCCCTGATGGTTCTGCTGTTTCTGGTGGGGATTCAGTTAGGCAACAGCGGCATGACATTGCGGCAAATCGTGCTGAACCGCCGCGGTATGATCATCGCCCTGACGGTGGCGTTCAGTTCCCTGATCGGCGGAGTGATTGCCGCCCTGATATTGGGTCTGCCACTTAATGTCGGTCTGGCACTGGCTTCCGGATATGGCTGGTACACCCTGTCTGGTATTGTTCTGACCCAGGTTTTTGGCCCGGTGATCGGCAGCACCGCTTTTTTCACCGATCTGATCCGTGAACTGGTGGCCCTGGTGATGATACCGGTACTGATACAACGCCACCGCACCCTGACCCTGGGGATCTGTGGCAGCACCTCGTTGGATTTTACCCTGCCCCTGTTGCAGCGCAGTGGCGGTATTGAGATTGTGCCGGCGGCCATCGTGCATGGCTTTATCCTCAGTCTGCTGACCCCCATTTTAATGGGCCTGTTTAGCTATTAACCAAGGGAGAGGAACACAATGCGTATTCTGGTGATCGGTGCCAGTGGTTATATCGGCCAGCACCTCGTTCCCCTGCTGTGTCAGCAGCACTATCATCTCTGTGCTGCCGCGCGCCGTATTGAGTGGCTGCAGCAACAGAACTGGCCGGATGTCAGTTACCGCTACCTGGATCTCCATCAGCCGGATACCCTGCAGGGAGCGTTGCAGGATATCGATGTCGTCTACTATCTGGCCCATGGTATGGGGGACAGCAACGTTTTTCTTGAACGGGAAAAACTGGCCGCCAGCAACCTTCAACGGGAGTTACGCAACAGTCAGGTGCGCGAGGTGATCTTTTTAGGCGCCCTGCAACCGCAGAACGACACTACCGGTCAACATCTGCAGGCCCGGCGTCAAACCGGTGAGATCCTGCGTGCCAGTGGCGTGCCCGTGACCGAGATCCGCGCTTCTATTATTATCGGCCCCGGTTCGGCCGCTTTCGAAGTGATGCGCGATATGATTTATAATTTACCAGTGCTCACGCCCCCGCGCTGGGTGCGCTCCAAAACCTCACCCATCGCGTTACAGAATCTGCTCTACTATCTGACCGAGCTGCTGCACCATCCCGCCTCAGCGCATCGCACTTTTGACGTGGCCGGGCCGGAGTATCTCAGCTATCAGGAGCTGTTTCGCCGCTTTATCGCCCTGAGTGGCAAACGGCGCTGGATGATC
>JBOFSC010000560.1:0-1341 GCA_051651345.1 Enterobacteriaceae bacterium | reverse complement strand
GTTGTGTTGGTTGTGTTGGTTGTTTTGGCGAATGATCATTTGATCATGATCACAGCACACTTTCCACTCTTTTTTCTAAAAATACGTCATTTTTTCTATCGTTATCAGTTGGTTGATCCTAAAGATCCTACGTATAATACATGGTTAGAACAAGGGAGGGATATCAAGGTTTCTGCGTGGTTACTTGATAACCTCTCCCGTGCGTTGAAGTTGGATGCGACAGAGCGTCGGCATCTGTTCCTGTTGGCTCACCAGAGATTACCTGCTGAGTCGGCAAAAACATGGAGTACATTGCCACCACTCATTTATAGGTTAATGTCTGATTTACCACTGCGTCCATGCTATGTCCTTAACTTGCGTTGGGACGTTTTAGCCTGGAATACTGCGGCAGATAGACTATTTAAATTTTCCACGCAACCAATCGAATACTGCAATTTACTATGGATGATCTTTACAGTCCCCGATATACGTTCTCTTTTTAGACCATGGGAAGATCAGGTATTACCGATTCTGTCCAGCTTTCGCAGAGATTTTGTCCGAGCCCCTCATGATCCTGACATCAACATGCTGGTGGATAACTTGCAGAATATCGAACCGGAGTTTAAGCGGTGGTGGCAGAAACAAGATATTCATGGCCCCTGTCAGGGAATTCGCTACCTATATATAGAAGAAATTGGAGGCGTCACATTAGAGCACACCACATTAACGATTGATGAGGAACGCCACCTGCGACTGGTTTATTATGCAGCGAAGAGTAACAGCTCAGAAAGTGATGTATTTGAAGAGTGGCTTCAGGACGGGGTAAACGCGTGAATGATTGATTTCCGTTCATTGCGAATTCTCTGTCTATTATTGGGTAAAACGAGCCCCCTCAACAAACACATGTCCCCTCCGCTGCGGGCAACGTGCTGAACCGCCTGAACAATGGTGCTGGCAAAACGCCATCACCGCGACGGCTCCGGCATCTTCGGCAATTTTCGCCTGCTCTGCATTGATCACATCCATGATGACGCCGCCCTTCTGCATTTGCGCCATCCCCTGTTTAACCCGATCGGTTGCTATCGTTTTACTCATGGACATCCCCTGTTTTGTTTAAGTTAGCGGTAGTGTGAAATTAACTTTTTTATGGTAGGTTAAAAAAAATAGTGGAAACAGGGCCAATTGGACTGTTTTTAACCCATCCAGTTTGATGGATTTGATTATGTGGCAACTACCAGACTCCTCTGAGCATCCGCTCTATGTACAAATTGTGTTACTGATAGAAGAGAAAATTCATCACGGTGCCCTTCTGCCCGGCGAGAAATTGCCGTCGGAGCGCACTCTGGCGCAATTGCTGCAGGT
>JBOFSC010000559.1:0-2179 GCA_051651345.1 Enterobacteriaceae bacterium | reverse complement strand
AATACGTCATTTTTTCTATCGTTATCAGTTGGTTGATCCTAAAGATCCTACGTATATGCTATCGTTAGGTCTTAGTATTTACCCTGTAATGAATTAAAGGTACATCAATGTGTTATGAGCTTAAGTACCTACATATGTGCTGGTATTACATCCAATATGACGATATCAGGTGCGGTTATTTAGGGTGGGTAATTCCCCTCGCCCGCGTGCGGGAGAGGGGATTATTTGACCAATAGATTTTTTCCTTTCACCTCAATCGGCCCTGCCCCGCGCCAGCCACAGCACCCGGGAGAACATGCTCTTTAGCAGCGGGGGCACTGAGGTTTCCCCCCTGTTAGCGGCCTCCATTGCTACCGCGATCGCCAGATCCGGTTTGTTAGAGTGATGGATGGCTTTTTGTACCACCCGTCGGACAGGTATCTGTGTCTGCTCAGGGACGGCGGCAATGCGATGATAAACCTGCCTGAATCCCTGCATATACATAAAATGCTCCATATCCCGTGCAGGCAACATGGTTAATCTGTCGCGCTCAATTTCCTGACTGTTATCCAGCATACTGCGGGTGGTACTGGCATATTTTTTACCTGCCTCATCGCCATCCACCAAAACATGCCACTCAATCCCCATACGACGGGCATAGCGGATCAAGGGCTTAAGACCACTCTGGGCAAACTCAATCACTTTTATCCCTTCTGCTTCAAAGTGATGTCCACACAGACGCGCCAGTTCCGATAGCAGCCATACCTCTGTTTCCCCCTCCACCAGCAGCCAGCAGCGGGCGAACAGGGAAGAGGCCCGGTTGAAACGAATATGAAAAGCGATACGGCGGCTGTCTTCAGCACTGATCCCTTTGGGCCCCACCCGATAAGCGGCCACCCGGTTTGAGTTGCGCACCAGACGACAGATACTCTGCAGCGGGGCCAGAGAGAGCAGATCTCCCGAATTGGTGGTGGTAATTTTCTGTAGTGGTAACTGGCTGAGCAGCCCCCAGGCAACAGCCATCATAATAGGATGCAGGCGGGTTTCCGGATCTTCGATCAACAGGAGCGGTCTGGCGTGATGGCCGAGGGCCACACTCCCTTTCGCCTGAATCAGCAAGGAGAAGATGCTGAGGATAATCATCCGCAGGGTTCGATTGTTGGAGGCAGCAATGGTCTGATTGAGCATCTCCAGCGAGCGCCAAATGCGGTTCTGACTGCTCTCAGGAGATTGTGACGCCATTTCACGCACTACCGTCCCCTGCTCGGCAAAATAGTGATCCAGCAACTGGCGCATGGCCACCAGGCCGTCACGCAGCTCTTTATTACTCATATTCTGCGGACTGGCCTGCAGCTCTTCGGCCAGTAGCGTGATGCGATCCGCTAACTGCTGCTCCAGCGTGCAATCATCACTACAGGACTCAAGTTGCAGATGGCGCATAAAACGTGAGTCCCGTAACCGCAATACCGGATTCAGCTCCGTAAGCGCACGCACCAGTTGGTCAATATCATGCAGCAGCAGCGGATTGCCCTCTCCATCGAGAAAAGAGCGCCAGGTACAGACAGAACCGTCAGGCTCCAGTTGTCCCTCAAAACGAACATGGATGCGCTGAAAACCATCGTCATTTTTGATCCACAACGGCGACAGTGGACGATTACGCGGTGCGTTATAGCTCCCCTGTGTGCCTTCATGAAAAGTGAAGATCAGTTGGAGATAGTGCTCTTTATTGTGCTCCTCCCCTGGGGGGAAATAGAAATCCTGACGCTGGAAGGTATAAAGCTCCGGCCCTGGCGTAAACAGCAGCGTCAACGCATCCAGCAGGCTGGATTTACCCCAGGCATTTTCCCCGATGAGAATCGTGCTGTGGTCCAATGTCAGCGACAGGCGATTCACTCCCCTGAAGCCAGCAATCTCTAGTTGTTCCAGATACATACGGCACCCTTATTAGTGACTTGTCCATCGTCCAGGCAATGACTGCTGCGCGGCTATCTGCTTCTTTACTTAACCCTCTCTTTTCGTTAACCTATTCCTACTGCGACAGGTAAAACTCACCTCCTGTCCCTGGCTGTTGGAATTCTGTATGCAATTCTTTGATTTATTCATTATATTACTTCCTCTGGCGATCGGCTATCTGCTCCCTGTCTCACACTCCGGAGCATTGCGTCTGGTCAATCAGCTGCTCTCCTGGCTTATTTTCTTT
>JBOFSC010000558.1:0-2039 GCA_051651345.1 Enterobacteriaceae bacterium | reverse complement strand
GGTGCTGTGGTTGTGTTGGTTGTTTTGGCGAATGATCATTTGATCATGATCACAGCACACTTTCCACTCTTTTTTCTAAAAATACGTCATTTTTTCTATCGTTATCAGTTGGTTGATCCTAAAGATCCTACGTATAATCGCGTTATGATAGAGGAGTTTGGTTTCGATCTTGATGGCGTACGTCAGTTAATGCTCAATGGTATCGATGCCTGCTGGATGCCGGACAGTATCAAAGCCCAGTGGCGCCAGCAGTGGAGCGGCGAATTTGATCAATTACGCCAACAGCTTATTGCCGAACCCTTTATCGAACCCGAGTTACACCTCCCCTACCATCTGGCGGTTGGACAATAATAATAAAAAGGATAACCATGTCACAACTTATCGGTTTGTTAATACTGCTTATTACCATCATTCTGTTAATTAAAAGATATGATACCCGTACCGTTCTGCTTTTTTCCGGGCTGATAATGTGTACCCTCACACTCAATCCTATGGCTGCCATGAACAGCTTTGCGGAAAAGATGGTCAGTGAAGGGTTAATTCAGTCGATTTTGTCTGCCATCGGTTTTGCCACCGTAATGAAATTTACCGGCTGCGATCGCCACCTGGTTCATCTGCTTAGCAAACCCCTGAAACGGCTTGGCTTGCTGATGATCCCCGGCACTATTTTGGTCACCACCCTGGTGCAGCTCGCCCTGCCCAGTGCTGCGGGTGCAGCGGCAGCGGCAGGCATCACCATGCTACCCCTGCAACTGGCCGCCGGTATCCATCCCGTAATGGCTGGTGCCGCCGTACTGGCTGGCACTTTTGGTTCCAGTCTGTTGAATCCCGGTAGCCCTCATATGGCGTTAGTCAGCAAAATTGTCGGTATCGATACCATGACCATTATCGGTACCAGAGTGTTCACCGTGATCTGCCTGGCAACTATTATTATGGTCGCCATGACACTGATGGCTGTGATACGTAAAGAGCACAAGGGATATCAAAGTGAGCAGCAGGCCAGCGACCGGGGCAGTGAGCCTGTCAACCTGTTGGCCGCTCTGATGCCGATGGTGCCGATTGTCCTGCTGATGCTGGGGGCTTTTGCTAATATTCCCTGGCTGAAAATGGGGGTACCACAAGCGGTTTTGTGGGGCGTTCTGGCAACACTGGCGGTCACACGCACCAATCCGGTCAAGGTCATCCCTTCATTTTTTGATGGAATGGGTAAAGCCTATAGTGATGTATTTGCTATTATTATCTGCGCCGGTGTCTTTGTCGCCGGGTTAAATGCCACCGGTCTTATCGACTCCGCGCGTACTGCTCTGATCGATTTCCCCCAAATTGCCCGTTACGGCGGCACTCTGGGCCCCTTTTTAATGGCTATCGTTATCGGCTCTGGTGATGCCACCGCCTACGCCTTCAATGAGGCGATTACCCCCCACGCAGCAGATTTCGGGATGGACCCCACGGCACTTGGAACTGCAGCCGCCTTCGCCAGCTATCTGGGGCGCACCTCGTCCCCCCTTGCTGCTGCCACCATTGTGATCGCAGGTATGGCGGGTGTCTCCCCCATCGAACTGGTCAAACGAACCGCACCAGTCATGTTTCTGGGGTTACTGTTCTTAATTATTCTGCTGTAATTATTCGTTTCACAGAACGCGACAGTGGATGCCATATCGGTTATCAGACCGTAAGCAGCATGGATGCTGCGCTCCGAGCCCCCATGGAGGGGTTCACGGCGGGTTTGATAACCGATATGGCATCCACTGTTCCCGAACCAAAGGAAAGCACTCATAAGAACCGTTAATTAACCTATAGTTAGCCTTTTCCCCTGCCAGTTATGTTATCATCCTCCCCCAAAGTACTTCACATCTTCTAAAAAAAACAGCGTTCCTGCTTTAATTACTCTATTTCGCACTTTATACGTAGGATCTTTAGGATCAACCAACTGATAACGATAGAAAAAATGACGTATTTTTAGAAAAAAGAGTGGAAAGTGTGCTGTGATCATGATCAAATGATCATTCGCCAAAACAACCAACACAACCACAGCACCT
>JBOFSC010000557.1:0-3278 GCA_051651345.1 Enterobacteriaceae bacterium | reverse complement strand
AGTGCCAAACAGAACCGTTACTACTATGGTGTCAGCGGCTCTGAAGCTCAGCGTAGCGGGTTAAACCGTTACCGCCCCAGCGACAGCTGGTCACCCTATATGCAGTTAACCCTGGATTACGGTATGACGCCTGCCTTACATGCCTATTTCAGCGGCCGTTATGCTCGCCTCGGCAGAGATATCACCGACAGCCCGATGGTAGATCAAACGTACACCGGATCGATGGTGGCGGGTATCAATTACCACTTCTAACAAAACAGGGTGATCTGATGATCACCCTGCGAGGCATCTGCTTCAGGTTACCCGGAGGTAACCTGAAATGGGCTTATTTGCTGATATGGGCAACTAAGTCCAGCACTTTGTGTGAATAACCGGTCTCATTGTCATACCAGGAGATCAGTTTGACAAAGTTGTCATTCAGGGCGATACCCGCTTTGGCATCGAATACAGAGGTGCAGATCTCACCGTTGAAATCGGTGGAAACCACATCATCTTCAGTGTAACCCAGAATCCCTTTCAGCTCGTTTTCTGCAGCGGCTTTCAGCACAGCACAGATCTCTTTATAGCTGGCAGGCTTAGCCAGACGTGCAGTCAGATCAACCACAGACACGTTAGGGGTAGGTACACGGAAAGCCATACCGGTCAGTTTACCGTTCAGCTCAGGGATAACTTTACCCACGGCTTTGGCGGCACCGGTAGAGGAGGGGATGATGTTTTGTGAAGCACCACGTCCACCACGCCAGTCTTTATGTGAAGGACCATCAACGGTCTTCTGAGTGGCAGTGGTTGCGTGAACGGTGGTCATCAGGGCTTCAACGATACCGAATTTGTCGTTGATCACTTTAGCCAGGGGCGCAAGGCAGTTGGTGGTACAGGAGGCGTTAGAAACGATATCCTGGCCATCATAGCTCTTGTGGTTGACGCCCATCACAAACATTGGGGTGGCATCTTTTGAAGGGCCGGTCAGTACGACTTTTTTGGCACCTGCGGTGATGTGTTTACGCGCAGTCTCGTCAGTTAAAAACAGACCCGTAGCTTCAGCAACGACCTCAACACCCACTTCGTTCCACTTCAGATTCGCGGGATCTCTCTCTGCAGTAACACGAATTGGCTTACCATTGACGATCAGTTTACCGTCTTTAACTTCGACAGTACCATCAAACTTACCGTGAGTTGAATCATACTTCAGCATATATGCCATATATTCAACATCTAACAGGTCATTGATTGCGACGATCTCAATGTCAGAACGTTGTTGTGCGGCACGAAAAACAATGCGTCCAATACGTCCAAAGCCGTTAATACCTACTTTAATAGTCATATCTTTTCCACCAGCAGTGTGTGTGAGTGAATAAATAAGGTTAGTAGTAAAATTACAAAAACCTTGCCGGACGTCAAGCGGAATCGTGTCAACAACTCTAAAAGCGCACCATACGCTGCTTTTTTCGACGCCGCTTGTGCTGAGTACCTCTACTCTTACTGTTACCCTTTGACTGCAAGGGTTAAATTAGATGCTGCTATCTTACAAGAAATCGATATTATATGTTAAGTTATTTAAGGTGAACACGATACTTTCTGGTGAGAACAGAGCCTATGAGTGACGAAAGTAAAAATGTGTCAGAGCTGAGTGAAATGCAAAGACGCGTGACCCAACAGGGAGCCACTGAACCGCCTTTTAGTGGTCATTTATTGCGCAATCACAAACAGGGGATTTACTGTTGTATCTGCTGTTTGCGGCCCTTGTTTGTTTCCGACTATAAATTTGACTGCAGTTGTGGTTGGCCCAGTTTCGATCGCAGCACGCCAGGCGATGCCATTCGTTATCTGGCGGACAATTCACATCATCTGCAACGGACAGAGGTGCGCTGTGCCCATTGTGATGCCCATCTGGGGCATGTGTTTGACGATGGCCCTACAGACACAGGTAAGCGATACTGTATCAATTCTGCGTCACTCTGTTTTATCGATACGCAAACCGGGGAGAAGGTCCTTGGATAAAGAACACATTTTACAGATGATGACAGAGGAGATTTATCAGACTCTGTTGCAGGCGGTTGAGCTGGGAAAATGGCAGGATGGCACGCCGTTAACCCGTGAGCAGCAGGAAAACAGCCTGCAGGCGGTGATGCTGTGGCAGTCACGGCATAACAGTGATGCCGACCACCTCACTATCAACACTCTGGGGGAGTTGGTACGCCTCAGTAAGCAGGCACTTAAGCAGCGCCTGCAACAAGAAGAGCATAGAATTAACTTAATTTCGCAGCCTGATCACTGATAGCGGCGTTCAGGCTGAGCAGACGGGCACCTCTGGAGATCATCTCTTTGAGGGCATTATCACCATCCTCAGCCTGTTGATTAACGGCCCGGCAGCCATCCACCAGTACCCAGACTTCATAGCCTAAATCCAGGGCATCCAACACACTGTATTTGACGCAGTAATCGGTCGCCAGCCCCATAACCCAAAGACGGCGTATCTTGCTCTGTTGCAGCCAGTCATGCAGTTCGGTGGCTTTTTTATGATCATTGTCGAAAAAGACGCTATAGCTGTCGATATTGGGATCTTCACCTTTATAGATCACCTTTTCTATCGCTTTCACATTGAGCTCTGGATGAAACTCCGCGCCTGCGGAGCCCTGAACACAATGGGCAGGCCACCACACCTGGGGCAGGCCGTTGAGGATACCCATATCACCAATACGGGTGCCAGAGTTAGCGGCAAAGCTGAGATGATTATGAGGATGCCAGTCCAGGCTGGCAATCACCGGCGACTGCTGCTGCACAAAGAGATCAATCGCCTGATTAGCGATATCGATGACCTCATCGCCACCGCGTACCGCCAGCGCGCCGCCAGAACAGAAATCATTTTGAAGGTCAACCAGCAATAAAGCAGTATTGTTCATATCGTTTTCATCTGATTTAACAGGGAGTCAATTCTCCCCGCAGGTTATTTTGCATCAGGTGTCGCACTTCCCTGGCCGGTAAATCGAGACTGAGCAGATAGTGCAGCTTGGTCAGCGCCGCTTCCAGAGTCATATCGCCACCACTGATCACACCAGCGTTAGCCAGTGCACTGCCTGTGGCGTATCCCGCCATATTCACCTGACCGGAAAAACATTGGGTCAGATTCACCACGACGATATCGCGCTCTGTCGCCGCTTGCAACTCCTGAAGTACATCCGCATCCTGGGGGGCGTTACCGACACCATAAGTACGCAGAATCAATGCTTTTACCGGCTGTAACAGGAAATTGGCGATGATTCGGCTGCTGATCCCCGGGT
>JBOFSC010000556.1:0-1984 GCA_051651345.1 Enterobacteriaceae bacterium | reverse complement strand
GAAAAACTTTCAGCAAGTGCGCTACCAATATTGGCAATAACGAATAAACACAGAGACAGTAGTAACCCGACTCGTTGTTTGTGCGTCGGTAATAATGCAACAAACACAGGCGAACCCAAGCCGTAGCCTAATGTAAACGCTGTTACCAGCTGGGCTGCGACAGCGACTGACACAGAGAATGCTTGTTCAATTATAGGAATTAAACCGGCGGTAACATAGGATGCCATCCCGAGAGCAAACGTACCTAACGCGACAAGATAAACTAACGATTGATTGTTTGATTGCATAGTTTTTACTCTATTGCCCCCATAAGGGGGCTTACTATAGGATTAAATTAGGGATACAACCGCTTTTGATCAAACGTAATGCATCCATGAGTTACAGATCAAAATCTATATCTACATCGTATTCTTTGAGCCACGTATTGAGCCCTACGGCTAATTCCATTCCCATACGATCATACATGGGGGAGACGGCACCCATTGATCTGCCGATAGTGGCTTCTACACTCTGTGCATCTAACAAAGGGCGAACTGGTGCATCTGGGTCGTTCATAATCTCCGCCATTTGGATACGCAACGCTTGTTCATAAGCCGGATCCTGTGTAGACGGATACGGACTCTTTACTCGCTCAGTAATCGATTCTGGAAGAAGATCACGCGTAGCGGCGCGGAGAACACTTTTCTCTCGGCCATCAAATGCCTTTATTGCCCATGGGATGTTAAAGGCATACTCTACTAATCGGTGATCACAAAATGGTACTCGGACTTCAAGCCCTGAAGCCATACACATCCGATCCTTACGATCCAATAAGGTCTGGACGAAGCGTGTCAAATTTACATAACTCATTTGTCGCATACGTCGATCTATCGCACTCTCTCCAGGCAAAACAGGTGTTTCAGCTATTGCTTGCGAATAGCTGTCACAAAGAAATTCTTTCATATTAAGTTTGGATAGCACCCCTTTATCAAACAGTGGTTTGCCATCAAAATACTTACCGGTAACTGACGTAAGCCAGGGATACGTTTGGGCTTGTATAGCTGTTGGATCGTGAAACCAGCGATACCCGCCAAAAACCTCATCAGCTGATTCCCCTGATAAAGCTACGGTAGAATGTTTCTGCACTTCCTGAAAAAAGAGATATAATGAAGGCCACATATCACCCCAAAATGCAGGGGGCAGATCAAGAGCACGTACAATTTTAGCTCTAAGAACTGGATCTGCCATATTCTGGCTGTCCAAGATAACCTCCTCATTTGTAGAGTTAATCTTGCTCACTAATGCGTTGACAAATGGTGCGTCAGGAGTACCTCTTACAGCATCACTTACGAACTCGCACCCATGGCCAATAAAATCGAGTGAAAATGAAGTGATGTTTTCTTTCCCAGCGGCAAGAAGCTTCTTTGAGGCAAGTGCGGTGATGATAGATGAGTCAAGTCCACCAGACAGGAGGCTACATAGAGGAACATCCGCCACAATCTGCCGCTCGACTATGTCCTCTAATAGATCACGTGTATGATTTATTGTTTGCTCTAGTGTATCTGTGTGCTCTTTAGCTTCTAATCTCCAATAATGACGAGTGGTCAGAGTTTTGTGATTGACGTTTACAACTTCGCTTGGTTGCACCTCATACATTCCAGAAAAGATCGCGTTACCGGGTGTTTTTACCATTTCAAGAATTTCCCTGAGTCCCTCAGCATTAATTCTCCTGGAAACTAATGAATTAGCGAGAAGGGTTTTAGGTTCTGAACCAAAAATCACACCATCACTGGTAGGGTAATAATAAAGAGGCTTTACACCCATACGATCACGAACAAGAAGCAATTCTTGATTTTTGATATTCCATATTCATATGTAGGTACTTAAGCTCATAACACATTGATGTACCTTTAATTCATTACAGGGTAAATACTAAGACCTAACGATAGCAACATACTTTTCTGATCTCGCCTGGGATGAGCTCGTTGACCATGAGTCGCAAAAA
>JBOFSC010000555.1:0-9442 GCA_051651345.1 Enterobacteriaceae bacterium | reverse complement strand
AAGCTGGGTGCTCTTGCTTTGGACGGGAAAATAGCTACTGGAGAAGGAAATTACGGTGTAACCGGTGCAATTACAGCTCCAACCACAGACACAGATGTTGAGGCTTATGGTAAAATAGTAGAATTTATCGGATCTTCCAACCCGTTCCTGCTTCAGGGTGAAACATTGCTTTACATCCCGCTGTCTGCCGTTGTTTCTATGCGTAATGCCTACAAAAACAAAGTGAAAAGTTTTGTTGATCCGACTATGGGTCAAGTGCTTGATGCACTACGCGCTGATACTTTCTGCCCTGGACTACAGATCATCACTGATCCGGTGCTTGGAACGGGATCCAAACTTATTCTGACTAAACCGGGTAATATGGATATCGGTATGGCTCCGAACAAGGCGGAGCAATTTGTTCAGGTGCGCGATCCGAAATTAGACCCGAATGATGTTCAGTTCTGGATTCAAACTGCGTTTGACACCAGGGTGAAAGATATTCACCAGAAGGTATTCAAAACAAACGACGGAACATCCACAGCATCGGCTGTTGCGGGTGATTATTAATCAAATACTTTTGTTTTGTTTATATATCATAGTGTACTAATCCAGACAGTAGCCTGAGCGATCAGGCTACTATCTACCAAACAAAAAACAATGAAAAATTTAATCAGAGCTTTATTATTGGGATGCCTGGCTGTTTGCGTGGGTGCATACCTTTTCGATATGGACACTGTGGCTGTAGCATCGCTTGCGTTTGCCGTACCTACAGTCGGTAAAAGTCCTCTCCTTTGGGATGGCAGTGAAAATATGGGCGGATTCAAGAACCGTGTTGCATTTATACCGGCTGCTGATGTAAGTGTAGTACCTGCATTACCATTGCCGGCTGATATTGCTGCCGATGCTGATCTGGTGACTGCTAAAGGAGCATTTACGTTCAGGACTTCCGGACAAAAACCAAAATACATTTATGCTACGGACAAGACGATCGGATTTAAGTCGGAATCACAGGGCGAGATTGACGGACAATCTTTCAAGCAATCGGGTGATTTCTTTTTTCCTGGCAATAAGGTCGCTGCTGCCGCTTTTGCCCGCTACGTGAATAACACTCCCGGATATCTGATTCTTGAGGATCCTGCAGGCGTGCAGATTCTTGTAGGTCAGGAAGGTTTGCCGGTCCGGATTAAACCATCGCTTGATCTGGGTAAGGCTCCTAGCGACAGACGAGGCTTTACGTTCGCTTTCGAAGCGGACAGCATCGCTCCTATGGTCGTTATGGGTACACCTATTGATTTTGAAGCACTGTTAACACCTTCTGCATAATGGATTTAAATATGAAAGAATGGTTGAGTAACCCGAAGCGCAGCTATGCCGATGGCGTAGCGCTCTTCGAGGCTCATGCTTCGGAAGGCCATAAGGATAAATATCTGAAAGCTCTGAAGGCGGGAGAAGCTCCTGCACCATTCGATCCAAAATTTTCAACGCTGATCAATCTGATCACCATGATCTCAGGTTCTCTTTATGCCGGTGTTGCAACAGTTGATGCTCCGGAAAAAGAAAAGGGTGAAAAAGATTATACTCCGGCGAAAGTGGTTACTCCGGATGATCTGCCCGATGAGCTGAAAGAACGATATGCTAAAGTGCGCACCAATGTGCCACGTATGGCATCTATCCAAAGCGAGCTGGAGAATGATATGACTGATGAAGAACGGAAGAAGTTGTCAGACGAATTACTATCGCTGGACGAAGAAAATGCAGAGGTCTATGCCGACATTTATGCCTGGTGTGACAAGAATCACTACCGAATGACGCAGCTTAATCAGGATAAACCGAAGAGCGATGACGCTGATCAGGACGAAGTCGATCCGAAAGAGAAGCTTCGCAGATTGCGGGCTAATCTGAAACGATGCGAGAAATCTCATGCAGAGCACGTAGCTGCCGGCAAAACAGTGAAAGCTGAAAATGCGCTGCTGAAAATCGAAGAATATAAGAGATTAATAGTTGAACAAGAAGCTAAAATTGAATAGTCTTATTTAGGTGTAGAAGGCATTGCCCGTGATGGGTGATGCCTTTTTTTAGTCCTATGGATCCGATATCGGCTATATTATATTAGCATAAAATAAAGGATATTATGCCAAAAAAGAATATTACGATATACGATAAACTGGCGAAACATCTCTATACGGATGAGAGTGTGGCCAAACATTACCTTTCAGAATCAGAACTGAAAGTAAAGCGTCGTGTGCTGATGGCAGTTCAACAACTGATGGAAAACCCTTCAACGCGTGACACGGTGCTTGTCTCTAATCTGATGGATGGATTCGGAGGCGTGTGTGATCCGGTGTCGCGCTCAACTGCTTACGCTGATCTGTCAATCATTCGCCGCTTCGTGGGAACGATCAGATCTACAGCTAAATCGTGGCATATCTACACTGTGGAGCAGATGGCAAAGGAAACCTATGAGTTGGCCAAGGCGAAAGGCGACTTTGATGCTATGAATAAGGCTGCTGCAGTGTTGGGTAAATTCACCCGGGCGGATAAGATTGACGAAGATGTGGATTATGAATCATTAGTTCATATCCCTTCGTTTGAGCCATCGGACGATGTGACGCTACTGGAGGGATTGTCTCCAATTGAGAACCTGGAACAGGAAAGAAAGAAGTTTCGATCTCTGTTTAAGGGTGATGCTCAATCGGTGCGTGATCTGAGTGAAGACGAAGAGGAGGACGAAGATGAATCAAATGAGTGAATCTGAACAACTATTCCGGATAAATAAGCTACACGATCAGGGCGAAGTTGTCAAGCGGTTTTTCAACAAAATGCAGCGCAACGCAATGGCGATATCGGCCAACAACGAATATTATGTGTGCGCACGTGGTACAGGTAAATCGGAAGGTCTTGACGCTCGCTTTATTATCCGCAACGTGTGGTCGATGCCCGGATCTATGGGTGCGCTTATTTCTCCTACTTATGCGAAAGCCTGGGCGAATACCTTGCCTGCAATCTGTCATGCACTTGGAGCATGGGGATATCAGGAAGGTGTGCATTATGTGGTTGGTCGTAAAGCTCCGGATAATATGGGATTCAAGCTTCCGAAGCGCAAACCGCTGTCGGACGCATGGGGAAACTGTATCCATTTCTGGAACGGGACTATTTTGGTCGTGCTTTCCTTCTCGCAAGGGATGTCGGCTAACTCGATGTCGTTGGACTGGGTGCTTGGACCTGAGGCTAAATTCCTGAGCTATGAGAAAATTAAATCGGAGGTGGTACCTGCCAACAGGGGAAATCGTCAATACTTTGATTATTCACCCTGGCATCACTCTGTGATGTACACAACCGATATGCCAACTACGAAAGGCGGACGCTGGATACTGGAGAAAGAAAAGGAGATGGATGCGAAGCATATCAACTTTATCCGCAATATTTACCGGGATCTGGTCCGCCGCAAGTCGAAGTCGGAAGAAGAACTGACGGATCACGACAAACGCGTGATCCGTGAACTGACCCGTGATCTGTCGCTCGCACGAAAGTATCAACGGCCAAAGATTCCTCAGAAAGGAAAGACCAGGGAATACACGGTTATGTTCGGTATGTACGACGTCTTTGACAACATGGAGGTGTTGGGTAAGGATTTCATCTGGCAAATGTACCGCGACTCCCCTGCCCTGGTGTGGCGCACTGCCTTTTGTAACGAAATGCTAGTCAGGGTGGAGAACGGGTTTTATTCGTCGCTGCATGACGGACATTTCTATTTGCCGCCTGATCCGGGTAATATGCACGCCGGTATGCAACTGGCTGGCTGCATGAAAGACGGTGATCTGGATTTCTCTGCTCCGCTACACATAGCCTTTGATGCGAATGCGGCGATATCGTCGTGTGCTGTTGGTCAGCCTGACTTTGAGCGGAACAGGATGAAAACAATTAATTCTTTTTTCGTCAAGACACCTTCCAAGCTTACTGAACTGTGCGATAAGGTGTGCGAGTACTACCAGTATAAGATGAACAAGTCAATCACATTCTATTACGACCAGACGTTCGTTTGGACCTCTGCAACTATGAAGCTGAGCTATGCGGATACGATCATCAAGGCGTTTAAAGCGCACGGATGGAGAGTAACTGATGTGTATATAGGACTACAGCCTACGCACGAATTTCGCCATCAGGAGATCAATAAGGCACTCAACGGACAAGCGCATCTCTATCCGGTGTTTAATGACTACAACAACGAAGTGCTACGCCTGGCAATGGAACAAGCGGGTGTTAAAACCGGAAAGAACGGATTTGAGAAGGATAAGACTCCGGAATCCCTCCCGGATACACCCGAACACCCTGCCGAATATGCCACACACATTACCGATGCATTCGATACGCTATGGGTGGGAATGAACTTCTTCTTTAAAGAGGGATCTTCGGGCAATGTCGGCGGAATTCTTACGATGTAACGTCCTTTAAAGCCTGCATTGCGCAGGCTTTTTTTGTGTAAAATAAATTACACATTATGGGCGATTTAAACAGATCTATAAAAATTGTGATTGATGCATCGGGTGCTCCTCAGAAGATATCCGAATTAAAGAATGGCATTGCTTCACTTGAGAATGAACTGGCTTCACTTAATGGATCAGAGGCTGATTTCGAAGAACGTTCTGCCAAACTAAAAAAAGAGATCGAAGGGAAATACAAGGCTATCCGGCATTACGAGGAGGGTATAAAATCCACGGACAAAGTGTTGCGGAACCTATCCGGAAGCACTTACGAAGAATTGCGTAAGCAGCGAACGAAGCTAATGGCGCAGTTAAAGAAAATGACGCGCGATTCGGAAGAGTACAAGGTTACCCAGAAGCAACTTATTCAGGTTGAAAATGAAATGAAAGTGGCTCTGAAAGGGAAAGAATCGCTCTTTCAGAAAATAACGGCGGCCTCTCAGAAATATTGGGCAATGGCTGCCGGTGCAGTAGTTACGATAATGCAGCTGCGGCAATGGATTCAGGGACTTACTCAGGACTACACGCAGCTTGATAAAGCACAGAAGTCGCTACAATCGCTTACCGGATTGGACAATGGAGCTATCCAGTGGCTGACGAACGAAGCGAATAAAATGGCTACATCTGTAGACGAATCGGGTGTACGTATTACGCAATCGGCCAAAGAGATACTTGAGGCGTTCACGGTTGTGGGATCTGCTAAGCCTGAATTGCTGCAAAATAAAGAGGCGCTGAAGGAAGTAACAAAACAGGCACTAATCCTGGCTAAAGCGTCAGATATGGATCTGGCCGATGCGGTAAAAGGTGTTACGCTGGCAATGAATCAGTACAGCGCTGAAGCTGACGAAGCCGCACGATATACGAACGTACTTGCGGCCGGATCCAAATACGGAGCTGCAACCGTACAGATGCAAACCGAATCCATCTTGCGTTCTGGAGTAGCTGCCAGCGAAGCGGATATTTCGATCGAACAGCTATCCGGAACGATTGAGACATTGGCCGAGAAAGGAATTGTGGGTGAAGTTGCCGGAACAGCATTAAGAAAATTCTTCCTGGTATTGCAAACAGGGGCGGACGAGACAAACCCGAAGATAGTAGGATATGCTCAGGCCTTAAAGAATCTATCTGAGCAGGGCCTTACTGCGGCTGACGTGAAAACTAAATTCGGCGAAGAGGCTTACAATGTGGCTACAGTATTGATCAACTCAGCGGATAAGGTGGAGTACTACACGCAAGCGGTTACGGATACAGCTGTAGCCACAGAACAGGCGGCGATCAACAGTGAGTCATGGGAATCGAAGCTGGATCAGGCGAATAACCGGGTAATGGTTGCACGTATGTCGCTGGCTGAAATGTTTGTGCCGGCCATGACTGCTGCGGCTAATACATCGGCATTCTTTATGGAAGTCCTCTCGAAAACTCCTCGGTGGTTGAATGAGAATAAAATCATGATCATTGCACTGGGTGTGGCGTTGCTTGCTTATAAAGTTGCTCTGGTTGGAGTTTCTAATATGTATGCCGTTTTCTTAACAAGAATCGGATCTTTAGTTCATGGTTTTAGGATTGCTACTGCTGCAATTAAGACTCTTACTGCTGCAATGGCAAGTAATCCATGGGGAATAATATTAGCAACAATTACATTAGTGATAGGCGCATTAGTGCAATATGCAACCAAAACAAATCATGCAAAAGAAGCCAGTAAGGAGTTATTCAAAGAAATGATCAAGGAAACTTCAGAGTTGAACAAACTTTTTAATGCCCTTAAAAAAGCAGGTGACGGCACTGATCAGCGCAAACGTCTTATTGAAGAGATCAATACCAAGTACGGCGAATACCTTCCAAATCTGCTGAATGAACATAGCTCGCTGAAGGATATCGAACAGGCATATAAGGATATCAATACGGCCATGCGTGCAAATCTGGCGCAAAAGATATTGGCTCAGAAGACGGAAGAGATTGAGACGGAATTTCTGGATAAGAAATCCAAGCAAATGGAGGATATCCGGAAAGCCCTTTCCGACACCAAACTACCCGAATCAGAAATTGCTAAAGCTACACAGGATATTGTGCGACTCGTTGACAAGGGACTTGCGGCCGGATTGAGCAATGAAAAAACAGGACTGGATGTATATAAGCTTATCAAACAAAATTTCTTCGGAAACAAAGATAATGCTACCGGGGATCTATGGAATGAAATGCAGGATTATATCAATGTTGTATATAAGGCTGCTAAGAAAGTAAAAGAGGTTGAAAAAACTTTATCCCCTTTCATGGGATCTAAGGAGAAGAAGCATTCTGGCGGATATCAGAGTAAGGACGTTGAGATTATAGGTCAGAAGAAAGACGGTGGTGTCCTGGATCAGGCTACTAAGACTACAGTAGCTAAAGAGAAAGATCAGAATGATGAGTTGACGCGATTACGAGCTAAACTATATGATGATCTGAAATCTTTGCAAGCTGATTTTATTTATACAATGGCCAGCGAAGAGGATAAAGCTCTAATGCAGATTGCGAAGAAATACGAGCAATCTGCGGAAGCCTTGAAGAATGCACTCGATAAAAAACTAATCAGCCAGAAAGAGTATAATGATGAGATGGCCAAAATTAACGCGATGCATGCTGAAGAAGAAGCTGGATTAGTAGAGAAATTAGCCTCTAAGGCTGTAGATCAACTTTCAGAATCTGGAAATTCTGATGATAAGAAGTACTCGCAGGATGTTTTCCGAATAAAACAGAATTTATTAGCCGGAGATCTGCAGGCTGAATATGAGTTAGAAATGTCTGAACTAAAAAAACTACATGACGCAAAGCTAATGTCTGACGAGGAATATGAAAAAGCAGCTCAGCAGATAAGGCTCCGATATGCAATCAAAAGGGTTGAAAGGGCTCAGGCTGTTATTTCTGAGCTGTCGAATGTTTCTCAATCATTGCAAGATAGTGAAATTGCTCAGTTGGATGCACGTAGAGAGAAAGAGCTTGCTGCCGCAGGTGACGATGCTGAAAAAAAGAAAGCCATTGACGAGAAATATGAGAATGATAAGCTGGAGATACAGAAGAAGTATGCAGATGTCAACTTTGCGATAAAAGTAGCTGAGATTACCGCTAATACCGCTGTAGGTATAATGAAAGCTATTGCTGATCTTGGACCTATAGCCGGACCTATTGCGGCTGGGCTTATCGGGGTTAATGGTGCTGTACAAATAGCAATCGCAGCCAAAGAGCGGCAACGGGTGAAATCTATGACGTTGTCAGGTTCTTCTTCATCCGGAAGCGGAGGAGAACGCGTAGTATCAGAATTTTTCGATGGAGGATATACGGGTGATGTCGGTACTACCGAAGTGGCAGGAGTTACTCATGGCCGAGAGTATGTGATCCCGGCATGGCAATTGCAACAGCCTGCGGTTATGGATATGGTACGCATCATTGAAGCACAACGACGCACTCGGACATCGGCTAACCCATTGCCGAATAATACTCCAGGATACGCTGATGGTGGATACGTATCATCCGGAAGTAATTACAGTGCAAAAATAGAGAAGATGCTGGATGATAATTCCAAATTGCTTACAACGCTGATACGCGATGGTGTACGATCCAACGTATTGCTGTCTGAATTTGACCGTCAGCAACAAAGGCTGCAAAAATCAAGGGATAATTTTAAACGAAAGTAAGTCCTTTTAATCCGGGTTAAAGAGAGTGATATTTGAGTAAAAATCAAACATCACTCTCTTTTATTATGAGCATAGATAACTTAATAGATTTTGCACCATATATCTCAAGTGCTATTGCTGGAGCTATCGGTTGGATAGGCGGTAGTCAGAAACAGAAAATAGATATGGTCAATTCGCAACGGGAAACCATTGCGCAGCTGACGAACGACGTTAAGAACCTATCGATTACGATCAGTGAGTTACTTAAAAAGAACTACGATCTGGAAGCAAAGGTGCAAAAACAACACCTTGAAATGTCGGAATTGCAACTAAAATTAGATAAGTATGAAAACATCAAAGAACGGAATTAATCTTCTGAAAAAGCACGAAGGATTAAGACTTACAGCTTATGTATGTCAAGCTGGAGTATTGACAATTGGATATGGCCACACCGGCAAAGATGTGACTAAAGGTAAGACCATCACCGAGGATACTGCAGAGAAGTTACTTACTGACGATATCCAATGGGCGGAGAATGCTGTTAATGCTCATGTGAAATCTCCTATCAATCAGAATCAGTTCGATGCTTTGGTATCTTTTTGCTTCAATGTAGGTGCATCCGCCTTCAGAGATTCTACCCTATTGAAATACATCAATAAGGATCCGAAGCACCCAAATATCTACACGGAATTTCTGCGCTGGATTTATGCCGGTAAGAAAGAAAGTTCCGGGTTGAGATCACGCCGAGAGAGTGAAGCTAATCTATATCTGAAGAAAGTATGAAAACTTACATCCTTATCTTATTCCTGCTCATATCTGCCGTTAGCTGTGCGGCAAAGAAAATCGAGCAGAAAACAACAGATACAGCGACAGTGAATGTGTCCAGCAATAAGATAGCACATGAAACTGATTTATCGCAGTTCACAGGAAAGGATTTGAACATCAGAATCAGCGAGCTATATCTGGATCCAATTGACAGCGTAAGAATTAAGACTGTCAAGAGAGAAATTTTTATCCGTTTAAAGGATTCTTCAGCGACGGTTCTTTCTGATTCTTCGATAACTATCAATTCGGATTCGTCAGCATACAAGGAGTTGATACAAGAAGACCTGAATAAACAAACGCAAATTGGACCTTCACTACCTGATTTGATGCTGGCTATTCTGATACTGGCCGTGTTTATAGTAGGATTGTTTATGCTCTTAATGTGGGTGCTTAGAAAAAATGGCAATGAAAATATATAGGCAAGATACCGGGGAGGCTTTTGATCTCCCCGTTGACTTTAACCCGGACAAGGAGTGGAATAATCCGCTGATGTCTGAATATGGT
>JBOFSC010000554.1:0-2257 GCA_051651345.1 Enterobacteriaceae bacterium | reverse complement strand
TTTTGCGACTCATGGTCAACGAGCTCATCCCAGGCGAGATCAGAAAAGTATGTTGCTATCGTTAGGTCTTAGTATTTACCCTGTAATGAATTAAAGGTACATCAATGTGTTATGAGCTTAAGTACCTACATATGATTCTGCCCATGCTGTACCGCTGTCACAGACAGCAGCCAATGCTTCGGGGCAAAGAATGCACCAGTGATCTGAGAGAAGCGCCTTAGGGTGATCACAAGCCAAAGTCACAGGGAGAGATGTGTGGTCTGAGACTGACGCCTTCGGGCGGCCACAACCAATGCGACCATGACCTGAGAGGACGCGCTTTAGAGCGGTAACCCCACTGAACCTTTGAGAGCGGGGATCGCAGTTCTGCGATGAAGGTATACTTATCCACTTACAGACAGCCAGTGTCACCCTGACCACTGACGCCACAACGAGACCTGTTCTGGCGGGCTGGTTTCCCTGAAATCAGCAGAAACGATACGTCTGCGTACACTTCTTTTTGGACCGACGTCCAGCAATCCCGGCAACATTTGCAGCTCGCAGCTTATGCCAATTGGAACATTTGGCATTTGCCAGAGCAGCATTTGGCGCGGGATATGCGCAGCGCGTCACTTGCGCGAAGTGAAACGGAACCAAGTGACGCGCGAAGCGCATAACGGACAACCCCCCGTAGTACGGGCTTTAACAACGTCTGCTACGCTCTGACCGACACGTAGTCCCCTGACAAAGCTCAGGGGCGCGGAACGTTAGAACAGTACAAGGGCATTTCTTAAACCATCGCGTCACAAAAACGGGATAACCCCATGAAGACGCTTATCTATATGATTAAGGAGAAAAATTGACTCGATAACGATGGCAACGTCAGTGAGAACTGACGGATGGAGGTGACCTGACAATAGTCAGGAACCGGCGCAGGCCGCAAGCAGCTCAGCGAGCTGTGGATACCTCACAAGAACTCAACATTTTGCCACCCCGATGCACAGTTATCAGTCGAGCCGCAGGAAGCGCAAATCAAACCGTGTCGTCGGGGCCAGGATGCAACACCTGTGTGCTGAACATTGTTCAGGCGTTTTGCCATTTTCAAAGCGTAAGGAGAAGAGCGGTGTCGAGGGCCAATAAACAGTTAAGTAAACAGTTAATCACCTTAGCCCGAAAATCAGGCGGGAGCTTTAAAACGGTGACAGACAGAGCCAGAATGGCATCTCGTTTCGCAGCGAGCATGTTGAAATTAAATATTCAGATCCGCGATGTGAGTAATATAAAAATAAGCCATGTTGAGTTATATATCAAAAGCCGCCACGCTGACAATATCTCTAAGCGAACGATGCAAAATGAAATGGCGGCTATTCGGGCGATATTGGCTACTGCTGGCAGAACGAAAATCGCCGATCCAAATCATGAAAAATTAAGTAACTCAGCGCTCGGCTTATCGGGAGTGAGTCGCGACGGATCTAAAATCGCTATTACGGACGAGCGCTATCACGCCGCGCTCGTCAGAGTACGTGAAAAAGACGAAGGTGTTGCCGCTGCTATGCAATTAGCCCGTTATTTAGGGTTGAGAACGGAGGAAACGGTCCAGTCAGCTAAATCCTTAAAAACCTGGCAGCAGGCATTAAATAAAGGGGATGAACGTATCCGTATTGTATTTGGAACCAAAGGCGGGCGTCCGAGAGATACCACGATTGTGGACAGGGAGCGAGTGATTCGTGCAATCAATGAAGCGATAAAGTATGCCGATAAACACCATGGACGGTTAATAGATAAACCCAATTTGCACTCTGCTATTGATCGGTATCGCAATGTTTTAAAAGAAGCCGGATTAACGGGAAAAGAATCACCGCATAGCCTGCGTTATGCCTACTCCAGGGAGGCCACAGACTACCATATGAGTAAGGGATTGAGCCGGAAGGAAGCCGAAGCCATGGTTTCGATGGATCTGGGGCATGGGGATGGGCGCGGGCACTATGTCGCCAGGGTTTATAACAGGGTGGGTAACGAGGCTTAGATTGGGTGGGAATCGCTGTGTAGAAATCACTTGTTGCGATTGTCTGGTTTATGTATGCTTTTACCTGCTAATCAGTTGTCTATGACAACAGCCAAAGTCCTTGTGATTTGAGAGGGACGCCTTCGGGTGATCACAGTCAAAGCTACCTTAGCCTGAGAGGAAGCGCTTTCGAGCGGCAACCCCACTGAACCTTTGAAAGCGGGGATCGCAGTTCACTGCGATGAAGGTACACTTATCCAAATTGCCTTTACT
>JBOFSC010000553.1:0-10924 GCA_051651345.1 Enterobacteriaceae bacterium | reverse complement strand
GACCTCCATTGCAGTAGCGCTTTTTTTTACTTTAAGGCAGTACAAACAAGCCACAATAGTAGAGAATATTGAGCAAGATACCCGCGATAATCACCGCGACAACCGGCGCAGCGATTTTTAATACCGGACGACCCAGAGCCTCATTGAGGAAGTAGAGGGCGGCAGTGATTGTAAAGCCGGTATAGCCCGCCATTTTGATAGAGGCGAAAATGGCACCGATCAACAGGGCAAACTCCATCAGCATATTCATGGCATTGCGAATATTATCCGAGGCATTGCGCACCGAAGGGTAGCGGCCCAGCCATTTGCCAATGGAGCGCAGCAGCACGATTTCCAGGCTGATCACGCCAGCCCCGAGCAGTGCCGCAATCCATGGATTCGGGGCGATATAGCCCACCACAAACACAAAAGTAAAACCGGCCACAGCATAGACACCCGTTGCCAGCGCCGTGGTGGCAATCAGCGGAATAAAGCCCAGCCCGCGCATAAATTCCGCCAGTGCGGCCTGGTGCACCAGTTGACGTGACTCTTCCAGAGGTAGTCCGGGGGCATAGGCTTTCGCCAGGGTGTAGATAGAAACCTCGCTACCGCCAAACAGTTTCAGATTCGCCACAACGGAAATCAGGGCACCCGTGATGGCGATTAACGGTAAGTTTTTAATAATGCGTTTGGTGCGTTCATCAAACACGGAGTGCATGCTGCTGCTGGCATCATGGGTCTGCCGATTACGCCAGTCCTGGCTGATAGCGATGCCCAGCAGCATTACCATCCCCACAAAAATTTCGATGGATTCAGGAAACAGGGTGGGGAAGAAACGTACCACCAACAGGCGTGACAGCAGTACGATAATCGCCGCCATCAGACTCTGTTTCCAGCCAAACTGATAGAAAATCGCCACCAGTGGGAACAGGGCAAAAGCGGAGATCACCGGGCTGCTCAGCTCACCCAGGGAACCCAGAATATCCACCGGCAGTGCGGTTAAGATTTGGTTGATTGGCACCAGACTGGTCAGGACCAGGATACCCCAGGCAGCCCCGAGAGCAAAAGCCAGATAGCTGTTGAAGGCCAGCACACCGATAATATCGGTGGGTAAAAACAGTAACCAGCTATTGAGCAGTTTGGTGGAGAGGGTAAATGAGATGCCGACGGAAGCGACAAAGCCGATACTCAGTCCAAAGGCGATACTGCCCGCCTCACGGCGGGTCATATTACCTTCCACTAACTGCGGCAGGATTGGCCGGATGCCATCATGGAATACCGCGACGGAACGGTTCGCCAGCAGGGCGGTCATCCCGGTCAGAAGGGAGACCATCAGCAGATGTAAGTAGAACTCCATGGTCAGCTCACTTGTTGTAACGCTTTAATCAACAGAGGAATGGCATGTTCCACATGCTCGACCGATAAGCCAAAAGCCACTTTGCCTTCACTGACCCACTGGTTGATCTGGTCTGCTTTGGCCTGGATTCCGGGTTTGGCGATGGTGCAACTCTTGTTATAGCCGATAATGGCGATAGCGATAGAGAGGGCGGCACCGGCACCGGTATTACAGGCACCGATATAGTAATCCAGTTCCCCACTCTTCACCTTCATCGCGGCATCCATATCATTAAGAATGGACAGGGTAAACTCGCCAGGTGCTGATTGCTCAATCGCCTGTTTGATCTGTTCGCGTTGTAAACCAACAATACCGATTCTTTTCATAATATTATCCTTGGGTAAAAAAACGACGGGGGTTATCACGTAGCATTAAGTCGATATCGGTCTGCTGCAGACCGGCATCCAGTAACTGGGGAATAAAGGTATCGATCAGATAGCAGAAGCCGTTGCCACCATTGGCGGCCAGGTGGGAACGGCGGGTGACATCCATCGACAATATGACGCGGTGCAGCAATTGCTGCCCGGCCAGATGCTGTAGCATCAGAATACGTTTGCCATCGGGGTAGTAGCTGTTTTTGCCAATGGTATCGAACTGGACATAAGCCCCCAGTTCGATGATACGCAGGATATCGGCCAGGTTATCGCGTAAATCACAATGACCGATCACAATCGCTCCGGGGGCGACACCGTGGTCAATCAACAGTTGCACCTGTTCGACGCCCATGGTGCTGAAACTGGTATGGGTGGAGATGGGACGGCCGGTCTGTTGATGGGCCAGGGCGGCGGCATAAAATACCTTGCGCTCCTGATCGGTAATGATATTGACGCTGGAGCCGATCTCAGCGATCACACCGGCTTTTAATGAGGTGCCATCGATACCGATTTCGATTTCAGCCACCATTTCGTCGGCCAGTTGCTGGCTGCTGAGTGTGCTCACCTGTTGTGGGTAAAAGTCCTGCTGGTAATATCCCGTGGAGGCAATAATATTGATGCCGCTCTCTTGCATTAGATCCAGCATAAATTGGGCATTTCGTCCCATATAGCGGTTGGTGACTTCGACAATATTCGCCACACCGCGCTGGCGTAATTGCTTCATCTCCTCACAAATCAGTGCATATTGATCCAGACGACAGTCGAGATCTCCTTTAAAGGCGGAGAGATCAATATGCAGATGCTCATGGGCATAGGTATAACCTTGTGGGGCAAATCTCATGACACCTCCTTCAACTGCTCAGGGGGAAGAAAGGCATGCCCATGGGCGGGTGGCGCAGCACCAAATAGCGCGCACACGGTGGCTCCAGCATCAGCAAGAGTCGTTCTTTCTCCTAAGTTAATGCCGTGTAAACCTGGGTGCCAGAGTAACAGCGGTACTTTTTCGCGCGTATGTTGAGCATGGCCGATAGTCGGGTCATTGCCGTGGTCTGCCATCACCAGCAGATAATCATCGGCCTGCATCTTACTCATCAGAGCTGATAGATGCTGATCGACAAGCTGCAGGCGGTCGATATAGCGCTCACTGTCCTGGGCATGACCTGCCAGATCGGTTTCCTGAATATTAACGCAGATAAATGCCGGGCCAGGCTGCTGCAGATATGAGCGGGTCAGTTGCATAATCTCCTGCGAATCCACCAGACCGGGATGGCTGATACCCTGTGGATTAGCGACAATGTCGGCCACTTTGCCGATCAGGATCGTGGGTACACCCACCTGATGTAACCTGGCAGGTACCTGAACCCGATGATCGATACCGTAGCCCAAATGGGCGACCTGAAATCCTTTGTGATAGAGACCGCTGCGAGGGGTGTTGATGCCGATTGTGTTGATGTCGATAGTGTTGATGTCGATAGTGTTGATGCCGGTAGAGTGCTGATGGCGCACTTCTGCCGCATCGGTAATCGCGCTGCTGTCAGCGACTAAACCGCCAAAAACGATAACACGGCTGACTTGTACCTGTTGACGGACAATGTGTCCCAGCCGTTTGACTTCATCAAAGGTGATGGCGTTTAAATTAGCACTGACATTGTAAACCTGGCCCGGATCGGTTTCCAGATTATCACCAATGGCAACGGCATGATTAACCCACAGGTAGTGCAGCGGATGCTCACCGCGATAGTCCACATGATAACCTGCTTGCTGTAACGCCTGAGCCACCGCATCGATACGCTGCTGGAAGGGCATGCGTAGCGGCGGTTCAGGACGGCTGCCCATGATCTCCTGATGTCCCATAAAGGTGTCGCCCCCTTCATGTTCCAATAACGCAACACCGGTATTGGCTTGTGCGCAAAAGTGCATGTGTGGGGTTTGTCTGCCCAGGGCATTCATCAGACCGAGCTGTTGCAGAGCAGGCAGATGGAGATCAGGGCAACTTTGCAGAATGTGTGCCGCTGTATTGGCCCCTAAATCCTGGGGCCGACAGAGAGCGACATCCTCCATGGCACCGATCCCAAAGCCATCCAGCACGATCAGCAGAAATTTATTCATATTTCCCCCTGTAATATCAGCGGTGCGCCCTGGCTATCGTAAAGTCCAGCCAGTTTGGGGCTTGCCTGGCTGATGCCCTGCACCAGTGCCACATCGCTGCGGGTGACAAAGATCTGGGTGCGGAAACACATCACCACCATGCTGCCGATGGGGAAATGGCCGCGTAAGCGGATGTGGTAGTCGATGCTGAGGGGATCCGGAGTCAGGGCACTGGTGAGTTGTTCCCCTTCGGCGGTGAAAACCAGCGCTTGTTGCAGATGACCACGGCGATAGTAGCCGCCGCCATAGCAATAGCTCTCGCCTGCATAGTGATGAGAGATTTCGCTCACATAGAGCATGGCAATTTGCTCCGGTTCCTCGCCGGTGATATTGGCGGGGATCGTACCGGTGAAGGCATGGCCCGGTTCAACATGGGTGACGCCGTATTGGGCCAGCAGGGGCAGCGTAGAACAGCTATTGGCGGAAGGGGCATTGATTTGCCGGATCTCAACACCACATTTTTTGGCGATCTCTGCCCCTTTAAGGAGCGTAAACAGATTCGCTGACGGCAGACACTGTTGTTGTTGCTCACTCCACAGCAGACAAGGGAAATGGGTGACACCGATAACCTCGACATGGGGCAACGTGCCGATGCTGTGCAAGGCTTGCGCCAGTTGTGCCAGCGCAATCCCTCCCTCTTGTCCGGGATAAAGTTGATCGCCTTCGTCATATACTTTCACCAGCAGTGCCTGATGTCGGTCTGCTGCCTGTGCCGCACGGGAGATCGCTTGTGCTTTGGCGAGGGAACTGACGGTGATGACCTCAGGTTGATGGGCCAGGAATTGGGCAATGGAGTGTTCGGGAAGTTGTACCAGATGCCCCAGATGAGCCAGAGGCAATCCGGCCTGCTGCATACGCAGGGCCTCTTTATAATCCACGGCGACAATACCCGGATAACCTGCCGCTAAAATTTGCCGACACAACTGCGGATTGCGGCCAAACTGCTTGCTCATTACATAGGGGGTGAGCCCATGCTGATGGGCACAAGAGAGCAGGACAGCGGCATTGTGGCTGACCCTGTCCGTATCGATCAGATAAGTATCCGGGCGTATTGAACCCTGCTGCCAGAGTGACAGAGCCGCTGTGATCAGACCAGGATTTTGCTTTTTTAAGGCTGTAACAAACATAGCACCTCAAATGTTCATTTTTTTGAATATTTAAACCCAATAAGCTGACAACAGCTTATTCTGCCTGAGCCATTTTCAGGGCATAGAGATTTGCCAGCAGATATCCCTGTTCATTCGGGTGCAGCGTCACCGGAAACAGATTCAGTAGTTGCTGATTCAGGGCGGCTAATGCAGCCAGCTCTCCCTGTTGTTCGATCTCCTGCAAAATGGCGTTGTCGATGGGCTCCACCTGCTGCTGCTGGCGTGAGCGCATCAGGGCATTGGCCATATGGGCTATCACCATCCAGCCTTGCTCATTACGCTGTAGCAGTTGCTGTGTGTGCTCAAGTTGTTCGATCACCTGTAACATGCCGCGATAGATATCCTCATCGATGACATTGCCCTGGTATAAAATGTGTAAGCGTTGTTCCATAGTCGTTCCTGATCACTAATAAACGGGTTCAATGGTTTTTTGTAATACCGCCTGTTGATGCGACAGAATCTGCTTTGGGTTAACCCTATTCAGCAGAAGTTGTTGGGTCAGAACATCATCCGTACTGATGAGCACAATGGCTTCCGATGCCTGCAACAGAGCGGGGGTGGGAGGCAAAGGGTGCTGTGCTAACTGGTGCTGTTGTAATGCCTGGGCATTATCGCTGTTCCAGATCACCGCATCGATAATGCCCCGTTCCAGCCCTGCCAGACACTCGTGGTAGGAGATATCAACCCAGGTCACATTCTGGGGTGCGAAATAGATATCGGTTAATATTTTTTGGTCGGCTGAGCGCCGGTCGATGCCAATACGGCGAATCGGGCTGTTATCGCCCACACGTCTAATCAACTGGTGCTCACCAACATAGCTCTGTTTACCCAGGCGCAGAATGGCTTTCACCTCTCCCTGGTCGAGATAGTGTTGCGCGGCCAGTCCTGAAACCACGGCCATATGGTAGATGCCATTACGCAAACACTCCACCCGGGTGTCGGCACCGCGCATATGGGCGTAATAAAAGGGAACGCCTTCCAGTTGGGCTTTTAACCCGCTGGCCAGTCCCTCATAGCGTTTGGTGTAGGGCAGGGGCATGGCACAGACAATATTGCCGATATCTGCCTGTTTCAGTAGCGCAGTTTGATCGACAGCACGCAACCAGGTGCCATTACGGCCACAACGCTCCAGCAGGATCGCCTGATTTTGTTCCAGGGTTTTTAAGGCGCGCTGGATCAGCCCAACAGAGAGCGCGGACTCCTCTGCCAGTTCGTCAATGGTTTTGATCCGCTCGTTCAGCGTGGCGCTGAGTAGATAGCGGCTTAAAAAAACCAGAGAAACTCCCTCTTTCTTGATAAATTGTCGGCCCATTGTCTCTTATCTTCATTATTTTAAATATTTAACTTATGAGATATCGTGGATGCAGGCAAGGGTTTTCATGGAGGAATGTGACCGCGGTGGCAAATATGTAAAAGAGCAGATTATTGTCTACCCGAAGTGTAGTTGCAGCGATTATCTCGAGCTGGCTCTGAATCGTGGCACAACGATAACTACACCCTGGTCTGACAATGATAGAGTCTGCCCGATGACGGATAAGCGAGCAGAGACCATGAAAAAACCCAGGATATTCGCACCCCATGACGCCACATTTCGTAAATACCTGGCGCACCCAAAGGTTGCGCGCGACTTTATGGAATTGCACCTGCCTCCAAACCTGCGCGCACTGTGCGACCTGACCACTTTGAAGCTGGAGTCAGGCAGTTTTATTGAGGATGATCTGCGTCCCTATTACAGCGATATACTCTACAGCCTGCGCACCAGCAAGGGTGCGGGTTATATTTATGTGACTATCGAGCACCAAAGTAGAGCCGAAAAACATATCGCTTTCCGGATGATGAGATACAGTATTGCTGCCATGCAGCGGCACCTGGATGCGGGGAGTAAAAAACTGCCTCTGGTGATGCCTATTCTGTTTTATACCGGCAAACCCAGTCCGCACCCTCACTCTATGAACTGGCTACAAGGCTTTGCGGTGCCGGACCTGGCGCGCCAGCTTTACAGCAGTGATTTCCCGCTGGTGGATATTACTGTGATTCCGGATAATGAAATCCTGCGCCACAAAAGCATGGCTACGCTGACGCTGCTGCAAAAGCATATACGACAACGTGACCTGACAGAGTTGGTGAGGCCTCTGGCGATAACAATAGCGAGTAGCCAAATTAACGGACAGTTGTTTAAAACAGTGGTAGAGTACATGTTAACATCCCGTCTCATTAAAGACAGCAGGCTGTTTATACAACAGCTGGCACAACAACTTGCAGATATAGAGGAGGGGCCGATGAAAAAGCAAATGTTAACTCTGGCCGAGCAACTGGAAATGAATGGTATAGAGATAGGCATAGAAAAAGGCAGGGAAGAAGGCATGGAGAAAGGCAGTAAAGCGAAAGCGCTTAAAATTGCCGGGGCTATGCTGACCAGGGGCATACCACCCATGATGGTGATGGAGCTTACAGAACTCAGTGAAAGTGAAATCAGCCAAATCAGCTATTGATCTGTTGCCTGCAGAGGGGGTAGAAAACTGTAATATTCACTCGCCTTTAATTTCAGAGAATGACAACGAAACTCCCTCCCCTGGCAAGGGGAGGGCTGGGGAGGGGTCACACACTTGAGGGCTAAGTTGCCTTCAATTTCAGCGAATTACCCCCTCCCAACCTCCCCCTTGCCAGGGGGAGGGCTAAAAAACACAGGGTTTACATATTATTAGTAGCTGTGACTATGCTCTCTGACGGTCTGCACCAGCTCGCCAAGGTGCCGGGCAATCTGTTGGCCGACAAGCTGATTGCCGTAGCGCACAGCTTGCTGCTGTACAAAAGCCTGTTTGATATCATTCCAGCGTTGTTGCTGTGCCACCGTCATCCTGGAGCGGATTTCAGCCAGCTTTAGCAGGTTCTCTTCTGCACCAGAAGTGAGTAATTGAGCCTCTCCCAGATAGTGATCATCAATTAAGTGTTGCAGCTCCTGCTGATTCATCACCGGGGAGATCTTCTCGGCCAGTTTATTCATATTGCGATAACTGCCCTGAAGCTTAAAAGGCGGTTCAGTGCGAAACTCATCGGCCTGGGCGGCACTGGCAATATAGTGTTGATTCACCTGTAGCAGCACATCACGGGCAGTGAGCAGATGTTGTAGCAGGCTGATCAGATCGCGCAGTTCACTGTCACTGTAAGGATGGCTTAATTGCGCTGTCTGACGTCCCGCCGCTCGCTCCAGCAGCAGATAGAGATCCCCCGGCTCCCGTAGTGCCAGCGGTGCCAGCAGAGGATGTGAGGTGAGACAGTTTTCAATATAACTGAGGGCAAACAGGGCATCCTGACCACCGATCACCTCCCCTAGATTGTACACATCGGCACGGTTAGCCAGCATATCCGGGATTTTAAATAGCGCCCCTGATTCGGTATAAGGGTTGCCTGCCATAATGACGCAGAAGCGTTTACCGCGCAGATCGTAACTGCGTGATTGCCCCTGCCAGACACCTTCAATGCGCCTTGTGGCGTCACATAAGGAGATAAATTTCTGTAACAGCTCCGGATGCGTATGCTGAATATCATCCAGATAGAGCATCACATTATTGCCCATCTCCAGTGCCAGGTTGATCTTCTCCACCTCCTGGCGCGCAGTGATATGGGAGGCTTGCGCCGGATCCAAAGAGCGGATGTCATGCCCCAGGGTCGGGCCATTGATCTTAACAAAGACCAGGCCGAGGCGATGGGCCACATACTCCACCAGCGTGGTTTTACCATATCCCGGAGGGGAGATCAGTAGCAGCAATCCCATCAGATCGGTACGCTTCTCGCTGCCGGCAGCGCCTATCTGTTTCGCCAGGTTATCACCGATAATAGGCAGATAAAGCTCGTTAATTAGTCGATTACGTACAAATGAACTCAAAGGTTTGGCATTCAGTTCATGCAGGGCCAGCCGGTGACGCTGCTGCTGCAATACCAACTGCCGTTGCTGCTGGTAGCGCTGAAAAGCAGGAACAAAATCTTGCTGGTGCTGATGCAGACGACCAAAGAGATCATCAATGGTGAGGGAGAGTGTGCCCTGCTCAATACGCGGATGCTCTCCCAGCAGGCCAGTGATGGTGAAATGCAGATCAGCCTCGCTGAAATGGTGGGGCACGGAGAGCTCGGCAGGCATCAGTTCCAGCACCACCGCTTCGGCAATATAAGGTGACAGGTAAGCGAATTCGTCAGTGGTACACAGGGCCTGCAACCACTGTTCCACCAGTGCCCAGGCTTCTGGCGGTTGTGTGGACAACTGTTGCAGCGATTGCTGGTAGTCACTGTAGATATGCGCGGACTGTAATTTTTGCTGTAACGCCTGTTGCAACTGGCGTGCATATTTACTGAAAGTGATCTCGATGGGCTGCTGTGCCAGCAGCAATGAGAGGTATTGTGCTGCCTGTTGCAGGTGATAGGGTTGCGCCTCTATGGGATATTGCTGATAGAAGTGCTGTAACTGCTGCTCCATCTCCTGACGTAAAAGTTGCTGACTGTCGTCCCGTTGAAACAGTTGCTGAATATGGGCGCAGGTTCTTGCTTGCACCGCCCAGCGCTCTATATGTTGCTTCTCTTTATGGCAGTAAAGCAGAGCCAATGCCCTGGCTCGGGAGGGAAAACGCAGTAACCCGGCCAGCTTTTCCGCAGGCAGCAGTTGGCGCAGGATCAGGGCAGCATCATGGTCATGAATCCCTTTCTGATATCCCTCTTTATAGCGCGGCAGTGCAAATTCTCTGACGACGCGTTCCAGCGCTTCCGGCTGCTGTTGCAACGAGGTCAATTGGGCTGAGAGTGGCTGATAGCGGGGATCATAAAGCAGCAGAGCCGCCAGATATTCCCCACGGTAGAACTGCGCCGATTCTGATTCCAGGGTAGCATTCCATAGCGGCTGCAGGGCATCCAGTTGTGGATCATTGATACCCTGGCGAAAATCCGTGCCGGTCAGATGCAGACAGAGTTGCTGTTCATAAGGTAACAGCGTCAGCTCCAGTGGCTGCTGATTAACACTAAAGCGATGGCGTGATCCCAGACGAATCACTTTACCCTGGTCTTCAAACAGCTCACGCTGATCATGTAAGCTGCGCAGTGCCTGCTCTTTGCTGGTTTTGATGGTCGCCAGCAGCTCTTCGGCACCCACACTGTCTTGTAGCGCCCGTAGTTTCTGGGTGATATCGCTCAGCTTTTGCAGCAGAGGATCAGCAGAGAAGAAAGTATTGATCTCTTCAGCGCTTTGCAAGCGGCTGATACGGCGTGGCAGGCTCTCGATAATACGTCTGGCCGCCTCTTTCAGCACCTGGCTTTTGCGTTGCTGCTCCTCCAGCAGTTGCTGGCGCTGGCTGGCAAACGCCTCCAGAATCTCTTCCCGCTTGCTGATGATCTCCGTGAGGAACTGCTCATACTCGCCAAAGCGGCTTTCCAGCCCTTCCAACTGCAACAGCAATTGAGCCAGTTGCTCGTCACAACGTTTGGGATCGCTGGATTGTGCCAGGGCAGCGGTCACGCTTTGACTGAGCAAATTAAGTTGCGCGGCAAAACGGGCCCGATTCTCCGTGGATAGCTGCTCTTTATGGCTCTGTTGCGCACGGATGCGCATCTGATTCAGACGGGCGTAGATCTCAGAGATAGCATTGATCAGGTCGACTTGCTGTTGGTTGTCACTGAAAGGCAGTGATGCCATCAGGGTGGATAGCATATCGAGATCCACGGCCGTTTGTTCCAGTTCAGCCAAAGGCTCGCTCAGTTGTACGGTGCTGGTACATTGACTCAACCGTTGTTCCAACCAAGCCAGACGCGCGTTATAGGGCTGCAGGGCTTCGTCTGAAGTCATAAACTCAGCGCAGCCCAGGGCCACCTGCTGGTGCAACTGTTCAAGGGTCTCT
>JBOFSC010000552.1:0-1971 GCA_051651345.1 Enterobacteriaceae bacterium | reverse complement strand
TGGTCCACTCCAGATGTTCCAGCTCTATCTCAAACTTCTGTTGTAAGTTGGGTCGAAACACAAAATAGAGTACCGCAATCATAACTGGCATCAGCACCAGCATCATGGGCAGACCCACTTTCATCCAGTCCCAGAAGTTCATCCCCAGTTGCGCAGCAGCAATGGCGTTAGGCGGGCTGCCGACCAGGGTTCCCAGGCCGCCGATACTGGCACTATAGGCAATACCCAATAACATAAACACATAGGTATTATGCTCCTTATTGCGGTCCATCTTGCTGAGGACCCCCATAGCCAGCGGTAACATCATCGCTGCAGTGGCGGTATTACTGATCCACATCGACAGGGCCGCAGTGATACCAAACAGCAACATCGTCGCCCATAACATCTTCCCCTTGGCCAGCATCAGAATCCGATTGGCGATCAGTTTGTCGATCTCCTGGATATGCAGCGCCGTTGCCAGCGCAAAACCACCAAAAAAGAGAAAGATAATCGGGTCAGAAAAAGAGCTTAACGCCTTGTTCACCTCCAGTAATCCCATCCCCACCGCCATAATCGGAATCAGCAGAGCGGTGATAGTGATATGGATAGCTTCAGTCAGCCAAAGGACTCCGATAAACGCCAGCAAGCCTAATCCCATATTGGCTTTGCTATCAAACGGCAGCGTATTTAACAAAATAATCAGTAAGACAATGTCTATGCCCAGGATGATCAAACCGCGTATTGAACGACGGGTCTGACTGGCGGGCGAAACAATTGTAGCTCCAGACATAGTTGTTCCTTTATTGTATTTACTATGTGACAAATTTAATCTAGCCAGGGTCAGTACATTAAAACATCAGTACATGAAAACACCTGCAACGCGCAGGCACTGACGGCTGAGTATATAAACTGAATGGTGTATAAAGCTATATAATAATATTTGCGCCGGTTTCTGTTGAGCATTAGTGCTCAGTTATGAGATATCGCTCATATTTTTTAACTTTATTTTTCTCTGTTTGTGACAAGTGCGAGATATTACCTTATTGATAATACATTTCATTAACAATGAGAAAGCCTGTTAAATATGCGTTTTACTTGATATTGAGAGGCAGGTGGAGGCGATTGTCTATACTCTTCACGGTATGATAACCTGTATCGCCCCCACCTGTAGTAGCAATATTGTGCAACCTGTATTATTTACGAACGAACTCAAAAGTAGTAACAGATAAAGGTCATAGTTAAATTCACTGTGGCTGCCACCGCCATGGGAATTGCTGTTCTCTTGACCACCTGGAAAGGTGAGACGTTGGCAATCCCCGCAATCGCCGCCGTAATAGGGGATACGGAACGCCCAAAACTGGTCATAATCTGCATCGGCAGAATTAAGGTCACCACATCCACTTTCAAATAGGCCGCTATCTTGGGGGTTAGCGCGGCAAAAGAGAAGAAGGCCGCATTGCCGGAGCCCATCAGGAACGCCGCCAGCACCTCATTACCGGAACCCCAGGTGTTATCCACCGCTACCGGAATCCCCCGCTCATGGGCAATACGGCATAACTCCGGTAAATCCAGTATTTCATACAGCAGTGAACCAGGTGATTCCAGTGCAAACGCCGTTTCTGTTCCTCTGGCACCATAACTCAGCTGACGTTCACTGGCCCGACGCTGACGTACGCTACGCCAGTTTTCCAGACTATCAAACAGAATCGTACTGGCTCGCATCACGGGTGGATTAACAGGGGTCGTCCCTTGATCATTATAATCACTGCGACCCTTATGAATTAATCTTGTAGCAGGCTTGTGGGTCATATTTACTTATCCCCATCAAAATTACATCAATCACTAATCTGTTTTATATACGTAGGATCTTTAGGATCAACCAACTGATAACGATAGAAAAAATGACGTATTTTTAGAAAAAAGAGTGGAAAGTGTGCTGTGATCATGATCAAATGATCATTCGCCAAAACAACCAACACAACCACAGCACCT
>JBOFSC010000551.1:0-3842 GCA_051651345.1 Enterobacteriaceae bacterium | reverse complement strand
GTCAGCAGCAGAGTCAGAATTGATATACAATCCCCAGCGCCACGACATTATCGGTATTGATGCCGTTGCTTTTATAAAATGGGTCATTGCCATCGAGCAGGTTGATCTTGTAATCCACAAAGGTCGACATATCTTTATTAAAATAGTAGACCGCAGCCAGGTTCATATAGTTGAATAGCTTTTTATCAATGTTTTCATTCGCACCCAGATCTTTGCCCTGGGAGTGTCGCCAGGAGAGTGAGGGCCTCAAGCCGAAATCAAATTGATACTGAACGATGGCTTCAAAACCCACTGTTTTGTTCGCCAGCCCGGCACTGCCATAACGCATCGTATTATAATTCTGACCATAGAGGGCAGCCAGATAGAGCTTATTATCATCATATTGCAAACCGGTGGCATAGCTCTCAGCTTTGTCGCCATAGGTTTTTGATAATACGGTTCCCTGTTGGTTTTTGCCAAGATAACTTTGCTGCTGTGTGGTGCGACTGGAGTTGGAAAAGGCACCAATAGCACTGATGTCCCAGCCGATGTTGTAACTCAGCGACATCCCGAAGCCATCTCCATTGTCCACTCTGGCATTACGGCTGTTACGATTGCTGGTTCCTCTGCCTTCATCCTCCTTTCTTTCACCTGATTTCCCTTCGTTTTTACCCTGATACTGCAGGGTAAATTTGAGATCATCCACCAGGCCAAAGAAGTTGCTATTACGCCAGGTGAGCATACCGTTACCGCGCCCGCCCATAAAGCTATCGGGCGCGGAAAAGATGAGATCGGAGAATTCAGGTAGCCTGTCGGTCCAGGAGGCAACATCATAGAGCACACCGTAGTTACGGCCATAATCCAGCGAGCCCCAATTGGCATATTTAAGGCCGGCAAACCCCAGACGGGTATGATTCATCTGGCTTTTATCACTGTCTGTCTGATTGGCTTGCATCTGATATTCAAACTGACCATAGCCCGTCAGCTCGCTATTGATAGTGGTTTGACCCTGAAGACCAAAGCGGAAGTAAGAGATATCGCCATCACTGGCACCATTGCTGGAGATCAGGCGTTTCGCATTGACTCTGCCATACATATTGAGCTTATTGCCATCCTGGTTGTAAATTTCAGCCGCATCGACCAGGCTGTAAGGCAAGATCCCGGCAACGGTGACGGCTATTATGCTGCGCTTTATCATAATTATTATCCTTATAAGCATTGTGTTATGTGCATTGTGTTATGTGCATTGTGTTATGTGGATTGTGTTATGTGGATTGTGTTATGTGGATACTGCGCGTGTTTACTTTTTTTGAGTTAATTGAATCAGTTCTGGCAATACCTGCTGCCAGTCCGCCACCAGTCCATAGTCGGCCACCTGAAAGATAGGGGCATCCTCATCTTTATTGATAGCGACAATGGTTCTGGATTCTTTCATGCCCGCCAGATGCTGAATTGCGCCGGAAATGCCGACAGCAATATAGAGCTCGGGGGCCACCACTTTTCCGGTTTGTCCCACTTGCAGATCATTGGGGGCGAACCCGGCATCCACAGCCGCCCTGGAGGCACCCACCGCGCCGCCGAGGTTCTCTGCCAGGGTATAGAGATAGTGAAAATTGTCGCCGCTCTGCATCCCCCAGCCACCGGAGATCACCACCCGGGCAGAGAACAGATCGGGTCTGTCGCTTTTGTTGGTCTCTTCGCTGACAAAAGCAGAAAGTTCGCTATCCTGCGGGCTCTCCACAGGCACTATTGGCGCATTCTTCTCCTGTTCACCAGCAGGGGAAAACGCACTGGGGCGCACCGTGATCACCTTAACCGGAGCACTGGAGCGAACGGTCGCGATGGCATTCCCCGCATATACAGGACGCTCAAAAGTATCTTCGCTGATAACCGTGCTGATTTCCGAAATCTGTTCAACATCCAGCAGAGCGGCGACACGGGGCAGATAGTTTTTCCCCTCAGTAGTGGCCGGGGCCAGGATATGGCTATATCCGGCAGCCAGTGTCACAATCAGTGCTGCGATATTTTCCGCCAGCCAGTGCTGCCAGACAGGCTGCTCGGCTATCAGCACTGTGTGTACCCCCGCCAGCCTGCTGACGGTGTTCGCAACCGCCGATGCCGGATAACCCGCAACCAGGACATGGATCTCATCTGCTATCTGACCAGCCGCCGTAAGGGTACTCAGGGTAGCGCTGTTGAGCACGCCATTATCATGTTCTGCAATCACCAGAATCGCCATATTAAATCACCCTCGCTTCTGTTTTCAGTTTATCGACCAGCTCAGTGACAGAATGGACTTTGACACCGGCAGAGCGTACATGAGGCGGAACCACAGACAGGGTCTGTAAGGTACTGCGCACAACCACGCCCAAAGCCTCTGGGCTGACGGTTTTCAAATGTTTTTTTCTGGCCTGCATAATATTGGGTAGGGTTGCATAACGGGGCTGGTTTAAGCGTAAATCGGTGGTGATCACCGCCGGAAGGGTCAGGCTCAGTGTCTGTAATCCTTTATCGGTTTCACGGGTTACCACCAGGCTGCTCTTATCCGCCTCGATGCTGACGCGGGAGGCAAAAGTGCCCTGAGCGCAATTTAGCAATGCCGCCAGCATCTGCCCGGTTTGATTATTGTCACTGTCGATGGCCTGTTTGCCGAGCAGCATCAAACCCGGTTTCTCTTCACGCACGATGGCATGTAATAATTTAGCCACCATCAGAGAGGTTAACTCTTGCTCACACTCAACCAGGATAGCGCTGTCCGCACCGAGCGCCAGCGCACTGCGCAGTTGCTCCTGCACTTTGGCAGAACCGATGGCGACCACGATCACCTCACTGGCGATTCCCTGCTCTTTCAGGCGGACCGCCTCTTCGAGAGCGATTTCACAGAATGGATCAATAGACATTTTGACATTATTAACGTCAACACCGCTGTTATCGGTTTTAACTTTAATATTAACCCTGTAATCAATAACCCTTTTAATGGCGACAATAACTTTCATACTATTTCCCCTGAAGTTATGGTGTATTAAATAAATAAGTAACAGGCATGTCATTTATTGCCTGTATTTCGTGTTCTGTTTTGCCAATCGGACAATTAATTAAAATAAACAAGTCTGTTATTTAATATCAATAAGGAGTGATATTTTTTGCCAATGCTTAATTATTTACAAAGAACAACAATTCTTGTAACACACTCTATTTGAGTGTTCAACTAAATAAAATAGCCACCCATTAGCGGAGATATTATTTTGCCAGAAATTGACCAGGAAGAGATCCCATTCGATGTGGTGATTGTGGGAGCAGGCCCGGCGGGGCTGAGCGCCGCCTGTCGCATCAAACAGAAAGCGGCAGAGTCCGGGCAGGAGATCACGGTCTGCGTGGTGGAAAAAGGCTCCGAAGTGGGCGCACATACGCTCTCCGGCGCTATTTTCGACCCGCGTGCGTTGAGCGAGCTATTTCCCGACTGGCAGCAGAAAGGGGCGCCTGTCTCCCTTGGCGTACAACAGGATAATTTCTATTGGTTAAGTGAAACAAAGGCATTCAGGGTGCCCCATGCTTGTTTGCCCGCACCGATGCGTAATCAGGGATATTATATTATCTCCCTTGGCCTGTTGTGCCGCTGGTTGGCTGAACAGGCCGAAGCGTTGGGTGTAGAGATTTATCCCAGTTTTGCGGCGCAAGCGTTATTAAAAGAGGGGCCAGAAGAGGAGCAGGGCAGGGTATGCGGTATTTATACGTAGGATCTTTAGGATCAACCAACTGATAACGATAGAAAAAATGACGTATTTTTAGAAAAAAGAGTGGAAAGTGTGCTGTGATCATGATCAAATGATCATTCGCCAAAACAACCAACACAACCAACACAA
>JBOFSC010000550.1:0-1491 GCA_051651345.1 Enterobacteriaceae bacterium | reverse complement strand
CATTGTCAGTGCCATCAATGATATAAGGTGCCAGTACACATCTTATTTCTCCCAATGAGGATAATTTGGGTTTTTTATAGAAATAAAAAACAATGTTCTTAACTTTCATCGGGGAAGCAGGACCCGGCGTAAACCACTGAACAGGGTAGTTTTCATTCAGTTTCCCGAAGAGCGATGTTGTTCCTATTCCCAATTGGATATTCTTGGTGGGATCGACCAATTCATTCAGACAGTTCTTGTCCTCACCGAGCTGGAGTACTATAACATCTCTCATGAATCCAATGTCGCTGATCTTCTTTGCAGGCGTATCAAGCCACTCAAATTCGCGATTGAATTCAACCCCAACGCCAAAGCGATTCCCCCCCGTATCTATTGGTCCCACTGTTATCGTCCGAATAAACAGTTTTTCGTCTGCCCGCACCTGAGCATTTTCCCGCGTGGTTTTCTGTCCTGCCGCAGGCTCCATAACCACATCGCTCGCCTTCAGGGCAAAACGATCCCCCATTCCCAGGCGGGAGGCAGAGAAAAAGCGCATTTGTATCAATGAAGCCAGTGCGGCCCTGTCTGCCACCGCATGTCGTTTCCCTCCGGCTGCAGGCAGATCCTCCGGCACAAAAAACAGTTCAATGCCCTGACTGTCGCTGAATTCACTGACAGGGATGGAATCCCCCGAGGGATGCCACTGCTGGCCCACCCGATAGCGCAACGTCGGTGAGGTGACTCGACTACGCAGCACAAAACGAATATCGCTGGCGGAGGCGGGAGCACCTTGCCAGTTCACCGTGCGGATCATACAGCGCTGACCCGAAACCCCGTCCAGACTATCGGCACGACAGTTGATATTATCCGGCCGTTGCAGTTGCAGGCGGGCGATTTTCACCATATGGCTGAACAGGGTTTGCCTGCCACCCGGATGGTTGAGTTCATAACGCCACTGCAACGCATCGTTAACGGGCATATTCATCAGTTGATTCCAGGCATCATCACTGAGGCGGAGCGAAAAACTGGGTTCTGCCTGTGCCTCTCCCCCGGTTCCGGCAAACCCGGAAAAGTGACCCGAAGGGGAGAACTGTGGCTCAGCGGTACTGGTTGCCAGCAATACGGCGGGCTGTTTATCCTCTTTGGCGTACCAGATTCCCTGGCGCTCACCGCTGTCAGGGGTGCGCACCCCATACAGGCGAGCACCGGGCCCACCTGTGGCATGGGCGCTAAGCGTGGTCACATACTGGTTATTGCTCACCTGATCATCGATTAACAGCAGCTCCAGACGCGACATCAGATGTGAGCGCTCACCATTAGGCAGTGGGGTACTGCCCAGCTTCAGGCCAAAACTATCCCCCCGGCTATGGCGGGAAACGGAGTAGAAGCCTGCTTCAATGAAGCTGGCGAGGGATTTTCCCTCAAGCTGCTGGTGTAACGCTTGCCATTGCTCTTTTGCAAAGGGCACAAAAAACAGTTCCAGTCCCTGACTGCCCTGAAAGTCAGCCAACG
>JBOFSC010000549.1:0-2057 GCA_051651345.1 Enterobacteriaceae bacterium | reverse complement strand
TTTTTGCGACTCATGGTCAACGAGCTCATCCCAGGCGAGATCAGAAAAGTATGTTGCTATCGTTAGGTCTTAGTATTTACCCTGTAATGAATTAAAGGTACATCAATGTGTTATGAGCTTAAGTACCTACATATGTGTGACCAGTACGGTCTGTTCAATGCCCTGTAGCAAATACCAGTTAATATCTATCAGGTTATGCAGTTTCAATTAGTTCATCCACTTACTGGTAATAGCATCAATTTTTTTCTGACCGACTTCATCCAGGTATTTATTGAAATCATCACGTAACTTTGAACCTTTAGTAAAGGCAAAGCCAAGGGTATCCATATTTTCAAAGGCGCGACGAGGGGTCAGGGGGATTTTGCGTTTATTTTGATACTGTTTCAGCACCGGCTCTTCCAGAAAGGCTAAATCAATATTGCCATTTTCCAACTCTGTGATCACTTCAGCATAGGAGGGATAGAGTTTAACCTGCTTCATAGTCATATATCCCTCTGGCGCCAGCTTATTATTGATCAAATCGGTATAAGCCATTCCTCTGGGATAGCCCACGGTATATTTCTTCAGATTCTTCAAATCACTCAGATCAATATCGCGGTTACTCATACTGGTCAGGTACCAGGTGTTTTTATAATAGGGTTTAGAGAAATCCATGGCTTGTTCGCGCTTTGGCGTGATAGAAATAGCCGAAAAAGCAACATCCGCCTGACCGCTGGCAACGGCACCCAACATACCATCAAAGGTATACTGCTTAATATTCATCTTACAACCACGTACTTTGCAGTAATCCGTGAAAATTTCCAGATCCGCCCCTTCAATCTTGCCATCCGGGGATTTAAATAACATTGGCGGCGAATTGGCAGCAACGGCAACATTAAGAACGGTTCCCTCTTTGGGCTTTGATTGTGCATCCTGTGCATGGGCAGTGATCGCAAATCCGATCATGGTTAACAGAGCCAGCGGGATCTGGATCAAATTCCGGTATTTCATCGTCATACACTCCTGTCGTGCTTTGTCTGGATTTAACTTTCTTATTCCATCAGCCTTCAGGTAACACTTAAGGCATCTGGTCATAAGGAGAGGGGAAGGATAGTAGCAAAAAAACATTGCAAAATATAAGAATTATTTAATAAATAACAAATTAATTGTTACATATTACGAGTTGATTGTTGCATATATGCACAAAAAACAGGTTTTTTTACCCACTGACAGAGGTAAAAATCCTGCCACAACGCTCTCTATTCTCTGAATAGTTCGGATAAATTCCTGTTGCGATAGGTTCCTGGATCCGACCAGGCAGATCAGGCTGGCACCTGCCAGTGAGCTTTCTTACAATGAAGGTATTCACTACAGGTGCCGGTAAGGAAAAACTGTGACCAAAGAGAGTAATAACTCCACCATTATCGATATTGCGCGCCGTGCCCAAGTCACCAACATCACGGTATCCAGAGCCTTCAATAAACCCCATCTGGTGAAAAAAGAGACGCGGGAAATGATCCTGTCTATCGCCAGGGAGCTCAACTATGTGCCCAATGCCTTTGCCAGAGGGCTGAAAAATTGCAGCAGCCAGATTATCGGCGTGGTCACCAGCAGCACCTATAATCCGTTTTACTCCAATCTGATCCAGACCGTATCCCGTATCGCACGGAATAAGGGCTATCAGATTATGCTGTTTGACTCCGATGGCAGCGAAACCGCAGAGCAGGATGCCATTCATACTCTGTTCAGCTATCAGGCCAGGGGGATTTTGCTCTCTGCGGTACGTGATGATAAAGCCTACTCCCCCGCTTATCTGGATCTGGCCGATATTTACCAAATCCCCCTTGTGCTGATCGACAGGGATATCCACGCTAAAAAACTGAGCGGCGTGTTTATCGATAATAATGCCATTGGTCTGTGTGCCGGTGATTATCTGACGCGCCAGCCACAGGAGCGCATATTGATTATTGGTGGCCCGGAGGATTCAGAGATCACCAAAGCCCGTCTGGCCGGGATCATTCCTGCTTTGCAACAAGCCGGTAAAACCGTGCAGGTGCTTTATGGCGACTATAGTTTTA
>JBOFSC010000548.1:0-11744 GCA_051651345.1 Enterobacteriaceae bacterium | reverse complement strand
TGCTGTGGTTGTGTTGGTTGTTTTGGCGAATGATCATTTGATCATGATCACAGCACACTTTCCACTCTTTTTTCTAAAAATACGTCATTTTTTCTATCGTTATCAGTTGGTTGATCCTAAAGATCCTACGTATAAACAGTTATTAAAAGACACTTAGCACATAAGTAAGCCGGAGAAATCCCGTTTATTTATTAACGCGCACATACCCACACTCAGCCAGCGTATTCTGTAGCTGGCAGAGTGCATTCCCCTTTACAGAGACAACAACTTTTCCTCCCATAACTCAATAGCTGCCCTCTTCTCTTTCAGGTAGGCATACCGGTCATAGTGCTTGGTGGAGGTGCCGGGGATCTTGTGGCCCTGTACCCTGTCCCGCAATTCCAGAGTCAGGCCCATTTCAGCCCCCAGGGTTTTAAACGTCCTGCGCAAGTCGCGGGGGGTAAATGGTCTGAAGTTTTTATGCTTACAAAACAGACGGATTTGCTTTGCAAATTCATCCGAGGTCAGACAGCCCTCTTTGGTTTCTCGCGGAAAAATGAAATTCCCGGTATCACCCTCATGACTGGTATTTCTGTCATTGTGGTTAACGATGGTTTGCAGGATATCAATGGCGCTCTGACATAACGGGACAACATGGTAACACTTCAGTTTGAACAGCTCAGGGGGAACCGTGAGCGTCCTGCTGTCGAAATCAATCATATCACGGGTATTATTCTTCAGTTCATGCGGACGCTGACCAGCAGTAAAGATACACAACAACGTTAACATCACACAATCAAACGGCATTCCGCAATCGTCTTTCGACAATTCACCCAGCAGGCACTTTAACTCCTTCCAGGACAAATAGCGGTCTCCGGCTTTCTCTGTGCCCTTCTGTTTGGGAACCACCGCCACGGGGTTGAGAGTTAAACCATAGCGTATTTCACCATTGAGGTTAGCGGGATCATAATCTGCAAAAAGGCCAAAATTAAACGCACCATGTAATACCGTTCTGATCTTGTTAGAACCGGCCACAGCACCCCGTTCAATCACTTCAGCCAGAATCCGCTGAATGTGCGCAGACGTGACATCTTTTGCCAGCATATTCGGATTCACATGACGGCTTTCAAGCACCTGTAATAATCGATTATAGTCCTGAGCAAAACCCCGTATACCACGTTTTTCCTGGTTATCCCTGTAAGCATCAAACAACTGTTTAAGCGTTGACAGCTCCTTATTGACGACATCCACATTTCCGGCATCAGCAGCCGCTTTCAGGCTTTTCTCTCTTGCCTGGGCCAGTGTTAATTGCGGATATACCCCAAGAGAAACGAACTTCCGCTGTCCGTTTCTAACATATTTGTAGACAAAGGTTTTCTTTCCGGAGGGGTGTATCTTTAATCCGAAACTCCCCTCCCCTTTGGTCGTTGCAGGTTGCCATACATAGTAGGCATGATCTTTAGGCTTGATCCCCCTGATTCTGCTGTCTGTCAAAATTCCAGCCATTGAAAACATCCTCCGCAATAGTGATTCACCGGGTGCCTTTACAGGTGCCTTTGTTATGAAATACTACAGCATCAAATGAAATCAAACAACATAGTAAAATGCAATAACATCATCAAGATAAAAACAAAATGCGATTATATGAAATCGTGTGAAACCTTATTAAGGCGGACTGTTAATCCGTATGTCACTGGTTCGAGTCCAGTCAGAGGAGCCAAATTATGATACACAGGTTGTGTTACAGATAAAAAACCCTGCATAATTAGCAGGGTTTTTTGTATGAGCAAAGAATGCCAGCGCGCTATTAAAGCATCCGCTATTTTCCCATAGCTTTCAGCTTATTGGAAAGCTCGCGGCGCTCTTTGGAAAGCTCTGCATTTTTGATGATATAGTCATCAACCCGGTCTTCATAGTCACAACGCATATTTGCAATGATTCCCTGAATCTCTTCGATACTCATACCCGGTTTGATATATTCGCTCAGGTTGTCCAGCAGTAAGACCCGCTTCTGGTTATCGCGAATCTTCTTTTCATTATCAATGATTTCACGCTGCAGCTTATTTTTCCTTCTGAACATACGTACAAACTCCAATACGTCCTGAAAAGAGGATTTGTTGCTATTTTCCATCATTACACCTTTAACATCGTTATCTGGTTGGCACTATCGTACCGCCTTTTTCTCAGTTTCCCAAGCGTGTCACCAGTCTGTACCCCGAATTATTCGGGGCCAGCTGCTGGCTATGACTGTGCCATCCAGTCACTGTGGAATACCCCTTCTCGGTCGATCCGACGATAAGTGTGAGCACCAAAATAGTCACGTTGTGCCTGAATAAGATTAGCAGGTAACGTCTCGGCACGGTAGCTATCATAGTAAGCAATAGCAGCGGAAAAAGTAGGCACAGGGATTCCCTGCTGTACCGCATAAGCGACAATATCACGTAAGGAGCGCTGATACTCTGCCGCAATTTGTTGAAAATAAGGGGCCAACAGCAGATTATCCAGTTCCCTGTTTTGTTGATAAGCATCCATTATCTTCTGCAGGAACCTGGCACGAATAATACAGCCCCCACGGAAAATGGCTGCGATCTTGTCATATTCAAGCTGCCAGTGATATTCTTCCGATGCCGCTTTAAGTTGGGCAAATCCCTGAGCATAAGAGATAATTTTGCCCAGATAGAGGGCGTGACGCACCTTTTCAATAAATTCATTTCGGTCACCACTATATGACTCAGGCTCTGCCCCCACCAACACTTTAGAGGCGACAACTCTTTGCTCTTTCAGCCCGGACAAGAAACGGGCGAAAACGGACTCCGTAATCAGTGACAGAGGAACACCTAAATCCAAAGCGCTTTGACTGGTCCATTTGCCGGTTCCCTTCTGAGCCGCCTCATCCAGGATCATATCGACCAGAAAATTGCCTTCCTCATCTTTTTTGCGGAAAATATCAGCGGTAATTTCAATCAGGTAACTATTAAGCTCACCCTGATTCCAGTGAGAAAACGTCTCAGCCAGTTCGTCATTTGTCAGCCCGAGACCATTTTTGAGCAGCGCATAGGCTTCTGCAATCAGCTGCATATCACCATATTCGATGCCGTTATGTACCATTTTGACATAATGGCCCGCACCATCATTACCGATATAGTTCACACAAGCTTCTGTGCCGACTTTAGCAGCAATCTGATGCAAAATAGGGGCAACCAGCTCATAGGCTTCGCGCTGTCCACCAGGCATGATAGCAGGGCCTTTTAAAGCCCCCTCTTCCCCACCTGAGACACCGGTCCCAATAAAATTGAATCCTTCAGCCGAAAGCTGTTGGTTACGACGGATAGTATCCTGAAAGAAGCTATTGCCGCCATCAATCAAAATATCGCCTTTCTGCAGATATGGTTTGATTTCATTGATAGTATCATCAGTCGCTTGCCCGGCCTTGACCATCAACAGGATACAGCGCGGCGTGCTTAATGAATCGACAAACTCGCGGATACTATAGAAAGGTAGCAACTGCTTGCCCGGGTGTTGTTCCATCACCTCATGAGTTTTATATGCTGAACGGTTAAAGATGGAGACACTATAGCCACGACTTTCGATATTCAGCGCCAGATTGCGCCCCATAACGGCCATACCCACCACACCTATTTGCTGCTTAGTCATGTACTTAACTCCTGAATTGGGATGGTATTCACACTATAGAGATTGTTGTAAGACATGATAATCAATAGATCTTAGTAAACACAGTTATTGCTATAATAGGTCTCATCGCATTGAAACAGAAGTTTTTTATAACCCTTTTACAATCAATCAATAAACACATTCAGTTTACACTCACCCCGATTTATCATGATTGACATCCCTGCAAAAAGTAGTATACTTCGAGAGTTTCTACTGCGGCGGCCTAATCCTGGTAAACCGTAATGTAGATACAAAGGCCCGCACGTGCGGTCTTGTTTATGTATAAGGTAAGCGTTAATGAAAGGTACTGTTAAGTTTTTCAACGAAAACAAAGGGTTTGGCTTCATCACTCCTGAAGATGGCAGCAAGGATCTGTTTGTTCATTTCTCCGCCATTCAAGGTCAAGGCAATGGTTTCAAAACATTAGCTGATGGTCAAACCGTTGAGTTCGATGTTGAGAACGGTCAGAAAGGCCCCGCCGCAGTTAATGTTCGCGCACTGTAAGTTGGTGTGAGAAGCATGGAAAAACCCGCTAAGGCGGGTTTTTTTAGATAAAAACCAAATGCCATTAAACCCTTTATGGCTAAAGTGACGCCGATTTACTATTCCTGCCGCACATATATGTTTCTTGATTAAATTTTTGTGCGTTTTTTAGACAGCGCTACATATGCTGATACCTTACAATATCTAGATTTAATGAACAGGACCCTTAAAATGAATTACAGAAGAGAAATAGATGGACTTAAAGCACTTGCTGTAATACCTGTCATATTATTTCACGCCGGATTTGAAACATTTAGCGGTGGCTCTGTTGGTAACAGTTGACCAGCCCTGGTTGATAAAAGGAAAATGAGCAGTCGTTTGTAAATTCAGCGATATCCAACCAGCTATGACAATGAATGACTTGCTGTCACCCATATGTAGCGACTGATCTGTTATCTAAACTCAGCGTTGTTTATGAGGTGTCAGAGGTGAATGCTCGCTTATGTTATAAATACTTTTCCAAAACACGTAAATATTCAGATATTACTATATTCTCAGAGAAATACTTAATAATATACATTCTTCCTGCTTCACCCATCTTTTGTCTTTCAGAGCTTTCCATTAAAAATATTTTTTCACAAGCCGTTGCAAGTGAGTCAGGATCCTTCATGTTGCAAATAACTCCTGTTATTCCGTCAATAATTACCTCCTTACAACCAATATTATTAGTTGTAATAATTGGCTTTTGCATTGCACTAGCTTCCATTAGTATTCTGGGCACTCCCTCTCTGTAATAGGATGGTAACACAATGCAATCACTGAAAGATATAACTGGGCGCACATCAACACAGGCATCAATATATTCAACAAACCCAGCATCAACCCACTTCATTATTTCTAATCGCGATATACTCCTTGGATTCTCAACATCATGAGCGCCCATAAGACAAAACCTGAAATTAAATTTTTTTCCTTTTAAGATTTTTGCTGCACAAACAAACTCCTCCACCCCCTTATCTTTTATCATCCTTGCAATAAGTGTAAAAGTAAATTTTGAACTAGCAGCATTATCAATAAATCCTTCCGGTGTAAAATATTCCGTATCCACTCCCTCTCCATTTATTATACGTGTCTTTTCAGAACCAACAAGCTTTTTATCCAAAAACAAATCCCTGTCATCTTTATTTAGGAACCAGATTTCAAGCGGAAATTTAAATGCCATTTTATACATAGAATTTGCAAGGAAAGGGATAAAACCTTTTTTTGTGAAAATATATCCAAGTCCTGTTACTACACTTATACATCTTACGCCATTAAATTTGCCACAAATTGATGCATATATATTAGGTTTTATTGTATAAGAAATTAAGAAATCAGGTTTTATTTTTCTCAAAATCAAAAATAATTTTAAAATTACCACAAACTCTGAAAATGGATTAACGCCATTTCCACTCATTTTTAAAGAGTAGTGATTACACCCTAATTGTTTTAATCTCTCGGTAAAATCATCTTCTGGAGCAATAACAATAACTTTATAACCGCTATTGATCAAAGCGCCAATTAAGCCTTTTCTAAAATTATACATTGACCAGGAAGTATTACCGATTAATGCTATTTTTGATTTTTTAGTATATTCCGACATGCTGCCATTTATATCCTCGTTAAAATTTCGACACTAATAATCATCTGCTACTAAATTTTAATAGCCCTATTTCATATCTAAATTCTTTTCAAATCATGACAACTTTTTACTTAGCAAGATTAGGTACAAAATAAATTCAAAAGTTAGTAAATAGATTATAATTCAATAAGATATTTTTTAATTAACAGTATTATACATGCAAAAAATTCTCTGAGAGGTTAAGCCAGCTCATCATACAATTGTTCATACTGCTCAATTATGTTTTTCAATGCATAGCAAGTAGTAATTCGCGCTCTTGCTCTCTGACCCATCTGATTTATTTCATCAGTCGAAAGAGACAAAGCCTCCGCAACCCTATCAGCCAATGACACCATATCTCCAGACATAACCACCCAACCTGTATCACCCACTATTTCAGCGCAATCACCTACATTAGTGACAACACAAGGAACTCCGCACGCCATTGCCTCACCAATCACATTAGGAAATCCTTCACCATAGGATGAACATACAGCAATATCGAGCGCCGCCGTCAGTCTTGCTATATCACTCCTGGGGCCGAGCAGACGTACCCTTTCTGGTAGCCCATTTGATTCAATCCACGATACTAATTCACCATTTTCCCACGTAATATTTTTACCCACCAATATGAAATATACATCCTGACTTCTTCTGAACAAATGTCCGGCAGCTTCACAAAATCCCTTATGATTTTTTTGTGGGTCAAACCTTGCAATAATACCGATTAGACGGCATCCCCTCGGTAAATTTAACTCATCACGCACAGAATTTTTGGCAGCTATATCAGGCTTGAAAGTATTAGTATCAAAACCATTCGGAATAAGGATGAATTTGTCTTTCTTAAAACCAGCGGAATAATGAACATTCACCGCATTATAAGAATTACAAATAATTTTAACTGGTACATGACCAGATAACCAAGCGTTAATACGAATTGTCCACAAAGTATGTAGTTTATTCATATCTGAGTCCAGGTTACTCTGACGGATATTCCATACTATATTATGGATGCCCAATAATCGCCCAGCTATACCACCCAACATATCCGCATGATAAAGCCATGTTTGTATTATATCAGGTTTAAGAGAATGCAAATGACGCAAAAGTGATATAAAACCAAATAACATAAATTTCCCTGGCTGCATATTACATGTAACGACGGGCACACCTGCAGCTTCAAATTGTTCTGCCAAGACACCCCGATTTGTAAGAGAGATTACATTCACATCAAAACGTCTCTTATCTATACCAATCAATAGCTTTAGCAGCATATTTTCAGCGCCACCATTTTCCAGTCCTGTAATAATATGACTAATCTTTAACATGGTAGATCACCCTCATATAAAAAAGAACTGGCATTGCAACCAAAATTGTCACTATAGAACTAAAAATAAACTTAAAAAACATAGTTGGCCCTGGCTCAAAAAAAGCAATTGTTTGAAGGGCAGGGACAATAGATGAAAAAATATAAACACCTCTTCTTCTTACTTCGAACGCAAGAATATTTGCTACGAATTTTGTACATATTGCTGAAACAAACCCTGCCAGCATGGCAGCAAATAACGGTACATTTAAATTAAAAGGCCGTAAGGTCTCATTTATAGCAGCTATCCCCACCCCTGCACGGCTCGCCAGTACATCACTTTCACTTGCAAACTGTGTATAGTGAACATCGAAGCTGATTAAGTGTTTCTGTATACCTAAAAAATGAGCAACATCGTGTGGCAAAAAATTCATTGCAAACTCAAACGGAGGCCAAATTGTTTGAAACATCTTATATAGGTCAAGATAACCTGACAAAGTTGGAATATAATCAATTCTATAAACAAAAGATGCCATAAAATCGTTACTGGCATTTCCTTCTCGTATTTCATTTAGCCAAACTAAAGAAACTGCAACAAAAAGAGCCCCAACACCCATGATACACAGTGTTTTCAACATGTTTATATTATGAGCATTTCTATTTTTCAGGAAAAAAAGATAAAAAAGTGGTAATAAAATAAAAGATTTGCTACCAGAACATGACTCCGACCACATGGAACCAATTATAACTATACATAGCAACAAATTATTATTATTTTCCATTAAATAGTTCATACTTAACATCAGAAGCAACCAAAATAATGGCTGGGAAACATATGACAGAATATAATTACCCGGTTCTGCTTGAACACCTTCAACCTTAATATAACTTATATGAAAAATTTCAACTGGATTTATTGTACCAATATCTGACCATATCAAAAAAAACTTACATGATAAAAACATTAAAAACAACACAACTATTTTACAATTTGCTTTAATGTTTGTACATTTCCTCAGTACACTTTTTACAGCATTATCTCTGATGTTCATTTTACAAACAGAAGCCGTCAATAAGAAGGACAATACAAAAACCAAAGCAATATTTAAAGCATTTGTATATTTAAACACCAAATCTTCGGGTGCTAATATTACGTATAAAATAAAAAAATAAAAATAATTTACCAGAAAGATAAACATCGGTGGCGAAGAAATAATTTGCTTAACACCATTAATCTTGACTATAAAAAACAAAACATAAACAAATCCAAATAGATATAATGTGTTCATCATAAACATAAAATATAAAGCATGGTAATATAAATGATTAGCTCATCCATTTCTGAATAATATCTGATATATTTTTCTCACTAAAAATTGTGCCTTTGTCAACCAACATTTTATTCCTTATTCCATTTAATAGCTTTTTGTTTTTTATATAATCAGCTAAATCTGAAATATTTCCTTCCGGTAATAAATATCCATTATAACCATTTTCTATAATCTCATTTGGCCCGTATTGGCAATTGAATGCTACTACAGGACATGCCTGACTTAGGGCTTCCATAATAACATTTGGCCAACCTTCATGACGAGAACTTAAGGCAAAACATTGTGCATATCTATACCATGACCAGACATCTTTAACTGCTCCTGGCATCAAAACTCGATCCGTAACCCCCAGCATCATTGCCTGCCTTTCTAAAGCTGTGCGTTCTTTCCCTTCCCCCAAAATAACCAAGTATAAATCAGGTTCATCTGTTATCATTGAAAATGCATTGATTAACCTATCAAACCCTTTCTGCCAATGTAACCGCCCTACACCTAAAATATATCGGGCAGGAGCATCAATAGGCCTGGACAAAAATGTATTAATCTCTGGTACCTGGATTGGAGGTGGATTAGGAATTATCAGCAATTTAGATTTAGATACTTTACGCAGGGCTAATGCATGTGCAATACCTGATGAAACAGTAACAACCTTATCAGGTAAATGATACAAGAATGGTATTAACAGACGATATATTTTAGAGAATCTTGCCGGGTCATTATGAACACTTACCCATACTTTGGATAATTGATTTGCTATTAATGCAGCAAAAATAGTGGGAAAGTTAGCACTTTCCATAAATGAAATAATTCTGTCTGGCTTTTCCATACGAAATAAGCGTGATAATCGCTTTATACGTTGTATAACTCTGATACATTTTTGTAATAAATACGAACCTGCCGATAAATCAAGATCGATTAGACTGCCTCCAAACGAATATGCTTGTTTACTGGAATCAAAAACAACCAGCGTAACTTCATGCTCCTTACTCCATTCGTTAGTCAATATTGAAGCAACACGCTCAGCTCCTCCACGATGCATTGAAGGTATAATCACAAAAACTTTCATTCGTTATCATTCCAGCAATCAGTAAATAATTCATACGCCAACAAAACAGCAATTTTATTTAAAAAATAATTTTAAGTAGATACTCTCTAACTTAGTAGATATTCTTGGCCAATCCAGATCTTTCACAAATTCTCTTCCAGAATTACCGTATGCTTTTCGCCTCTCTGCATCTGTTAATTTAGATAAAAGTGTAACAAGATTTTCCACATCCATATTAGGAACAACCTCTCCAGCTTTCGCATTTGATATCAATATTTTTAAATAACCAACATCAGTGCCTATTACCGGAAGACGATGAGCCATTGCTTCTATACTTGCAATAGAAAAACTTTCATAGTAGGATGTCAGAGTAAATATATCCGCAGCAGCTAACCAATGATGTATAATATGCTGAGGTTGATAGCCTAAAAAATGTATTTGATCAGAAATCCCCAACAGTTGCACATACTTTTTAAGCTCAGACTCAAGCGGTCCATCTCCAACAATAATCCAATGCCACATGATACCGCGCTGTTTTACCTTAGCTAAAGCTTCCAGTAGAAAACGGTGATTTTTTACTGCAACCAACCTGGCCGTAGTGATCCCCAGCAAATCATCAGAACTCAAATCTAATTTCTCACGCCAGAAAGAACGCTCCGCAGCCATATTATCAATATATTGTAATTCTACACCTGGCTCTATGACCAAGTAATCGCTATCTTTTATCAATCCAAGTTCTAATAACTTCCATTCTGTAGAACCATGCGTAAATAATTTAAACAGAGGCTCCTTGACAAGTTGAAGCAACTCTCTGCACACACGTCTGGAAGGTGGACCTGGCAACCAGCTGATGACTGGCTGCTTATGATATTTTATAAGTTTTTGCGGAAGGCGAAATAAAGAACAACATTGGACCACATCGAAACTCTTAGCGGGAAGCTTCCTGTACCATCGAAAAACTGCATACTCAAATATAAAGTTATCCAGACGATAAAATATGGCTGAAAGCTTACTACTAATTCTTTCAGTCATATACGCCAAACGACGAAAGTTAGGACATGTAAGGTAAATAATATTTACTTCAGGATAGTGGAGCGCTGGTTTAAACAGCGCTTTTGCTGTAACTATTGTTACTTGATGCCCACGCGCTGCTAAATAACGTGCTGCATGATAGTCAAAGGACTCACCACCGCCAAATAAAGTACCTAACGCACGATTTACCAAAAGTATTTTCATTACAGTATCATTACTCTTCAAGAATGCACGCCAATAGATTTATTCTATTTACAGATTCTTCACCAAACACACAATAGCTGCTCCGGCTCTATTTTTAAAGTAACAATCACCGACAGAAGCATCTGTTTTTTTATAAACTTATATAATAATCTATCAATACTAGAGTTTTTAAACAACATACCTTCAAACACCCGCATAAAAGCATTCTTATATTCTATATTAACAAGAGAAAAGCCACATTTAGCCAATGTATTAATCAATTCGTCAATGGCAATATCTTGATGATGTGGTGACTGTGGGATATTAGCCCAGGGAGCCCTAAGATTTTTATTTTTTTTCCAGTTCTTTATTCTAATTTGAGCGTATAATAACTTTACAATAACTCGCATTATAATTGAGTTTTCATACCACCAATCTTCATTCGGTTCATGTATAATCAACATACCACCAGGTCTCAATAATAGGAAAAGTTTTTCGCAAACACGTTCTAGATCTGGCATATGATGAAGAGCACCTACACATGTAATAGCATCATACTCTATATTAGAATTAACTTCCTGTATTGGTTTTTCAATAAAGTCGATATTAGGAAGTTTTTGCTTAGCAACTTTCAGCATATCAGGAGAAATATCCAACCCTGTCAAGTTACTGTAACCATTTTTGCTCAACAATGTTAAAAACCAGCCAGTTCCACATCCAACATCAAGTAATTTTGCATTTACTCCAACATTGTTTTTTTGCATAAATGTAATCAGCTCAGACTTATAACCTTCATAAGCTAAGATTTTTTTGTAAAAAATATCATCGTAAATTTTGGATTGATATTTTTCTGATTCTATTTCGCCTAAATATACAGAGTCACTAGTGTCAACTTTCATAGGAAACCTATTAATTAATTATACGTAGGATCTTTAGGATCAACCAACTGATAACGATAGAAAAAATGACGTATTTTTAGAAAAAAGAGTGGAAAGTGTGCTGTGATCATGATCAAATGATCATTCGCCAAAACAACCAACACAACCACAGCAC
>JBOFSC010000547.1:0-3149 GCA_051651345.1 Enterobacteriaceae bacterium | reverse complement strand
TTTTTGCGACTCATGGTCAACGAGCTCATCCCAGGCGAGATCAGAAAAGTATGTTGCTATCGTTAGGTCTTAGTATTTACCCTGTAATGAATTAAAGGTACATCAATGTGTTATGAGCTTAAGTACCTACATATGAATGAGTAATAAATCCTATTCTCATTCATGAGTTGAACTCTTTCACAAAATTAAAAACCGCGCCGTACGGGTTCACGAAATTGCTTTTAATGTGGAGTTAAACGCTGGTTTGGCCTGATTGTTGCTACTTAATCGTATTAAGCACGAAACAAAAGCATAAAAAAGGATTGTTTCGTCAAGTTAAAACAGGTGGGTACAGAGCCAATCCATTAATGAGCGTACCCGATAATAATCAGCAATGCAGAGCAATGACACAGTAGCAAGGAGACAATCATGGGAGATATCATGCGTCCCGTTCCATTCGGTGAGCTCCTGCGCCGGGTTTTCGATGAGTTTAAAGTCAGCAACTCTATCTTCGAGATCCCGCAGCAGCAGTTTTATCGTAAGGACAACAACAGGCTGATCAAAGTATTTGGTGAAACTTGTGAAACCCCCATCGGCCCCGCAGCCGGTCCCCACACTCAACTGGCGCAGAACATTATCGTTGCCTGGTTGACTGGTGGCCGTTTTATCGAGCTGAAAACCGTACAAATTCTGGACCGTCTGGAAATTGAGAAGCCCTGTATCGACGCAGAAGATGAGTGCTTCAACACCGAGTGGTCCACCGAATTCACCCTGAAGAAAGCGTATGATGAGTACCTGAAAGCCTGGTTTATCCTCTACTTACTGGAAGAGGTTTTCGACCCGCGCACAGGTAACGAAGATAAATCCTTTATCTTCAATATGAGTGTCGGCTATAACCTGGAAGGGATCAAAGAGCCGCCGATGCAGGAATTCATCCATAATATGATGGAATCCGCTAACCATCCCAAGTTTGTAGAGTATCGCAACACCCTGACGCAGTTCGTCAATAATCCTGAATTTATCGCAGCCCTGGGGTTAGAGAGCAGAGCAGCGCGTCTTAAAGAGTTACCGGGCAAAATCCCCAGCCAGATGGTCCATGGCGTGACCCTCTCCACCATGCATGGTTGTCCGCCCCATGAAATCGAAGCCATCTGTCAATATATGATGGAAGATAAAGGCCTCAACACCTTTGTTAAGCTCAATCCTACCCTGCTCGGTTATCCCCGGGTCAGAGAGATTCTGGATACCTGCGGCTTTGACTATGTGGCCCTGAAAGAGGAGTCCTTTGCGGCAGACCTGCGCCTGGATCAGGCTCTGGGCATGCTGCAGCGCCTGATGGCTGTCGGTGAGCAGAGAAAACTCAGCTTCGGTGTCAAACTGACCAACACCCTGGGCACCGTCAATGATAAAGGCGTGCTGCCGGATAAAGAGATGTATATGTCTGGCCGGGCACTGTACCCACTCTCCATTAACGTGGCGGCTTTATTGTCCCGTGAGTTTAAGGGCAAACTGTCTATCTCCTACTCCGGCGGTGCCAGTAAGTTTAATATCAAGGATATCTTTGAAACCGGTATCCGTCCCATCACCATGGCAACCGACCTGCTCAAGCCTGGTGGCTATCTGCGTCAGGTGGAGTGTATGCGTGAGCTGGACAGCTCTAACGCCTGGGAGATGACTTCAATCGATGTGGAGAAGCTGAACGCGCTGGCCGAGCATGCCCTCACCATGGATTACACCCAGAAGGAGTGGAAAACCTCCGATCGCATCGATGCCGGTGGCCCTCTGCCATTGACCGATTGCTATGTGGCTCCTTGCGTCACTGCCTGTGCCATTCATCAGGATATTCCTGAGTATATTCGTCTGGTGGGTGAAGGACGTCATGCCGATGCCCTGGAAGTGATCTATCAGCGTAACGCTCTGCCTGCCATTACCGGCCATATTTGTGATCACCAGTGCCAGTACAACTGTACCCGCCTCGATTACGAAAAAGCGCTGAATATCCGCGATATCAAGAAAATTGCCGTGGAAAAAGGCTGGAATGAGTATGCCAAACGCTGGCATAAACCTGCCGGTTCCGGTGATAAGCATCCGGTCGCCGTCGTGGGTGCCGGTCCTGCTGGTCTCTCCGCCGGTTACTTCCTGGCCCGTGCCGGTCATCCGGTCACCATTTTCGAGCGTGAAGCCAACGCCGGTGGTGTGGTGAAAAATATTATCCCACAATTCCGTATTCCGGCTGAGACCATCCAGCATGATATCGATTTTGTGGTGCAGCACGGCGTGAAGATTGAATATAACTGCGATCCCGCCCTCACCGTAGATAAGCTGCAAGATCAGGGTTTTAAGTATGTTTGTGTCGGTATCGGTACCGATAAGAACAGTGGCGTGCGCCTGGAAGGGGATAACCGCAATATCTACAAGTCACTGCCTTTCCTGCGTGATTTCAATAAAGGCGTTCGCTTTAATCTGGGTAGTGAAGTGGCCGTTATCGGTGCCGGTAACACGGCAATGGACTGTGCCCGTGCCGCTCTGCGTGTGCCTGGGGTTAAAAATGTCACAGTGCTGTACCGTCGCTCTATCAAAGAGATGCCCGCCTGGCGTGAAGAGTATGAAGAAGCGCTGGAAGATGGGGTTAAGTTTATGTTCCTCACCAATCCGGAGACCTTTAACAGCGATGGTACTGTTGTCGCCCGTGTAATGACGCTGGGTGAGCCGGATGCGCAGGGCCGTCGCAGTCCTGTGGCAACCGATAAGACGGTTAAACTGAATATCGATGCCGTGATCACCGCTATCGGTGAGCAGGTGGATTGTGATGTGCTGTCCGCTATGGGTGTCCCTATGGGTGCAGATGGCTGGCCTGCGGTCAATGATGCCACCTGTGAAACCAGCCGTGATGGCGTCTTCCTGATCGGTGACGTACAAAGTGGTCCCTCCTCTATCGTGGCAGCCATCGGTGGTGCACGTAAAGCGTCTGACACTATCCTGGCCCGTGAGAATAAGAAATCTCACCACGGCAATAAGTTCTGGCTCAACGTAGATCCGAAAGAGGTCTATGGTCGTAAGGGGATGATATCGGTCAAAATGGTCGATGCCAGCCAGCCAGAAGCCTTTGCTGCCCAGGAAGCCCAGCGCTGCCTGGAGTGTAACTATGTCTGTAGCAAGTGCGTGGATGT
>JBOFSC010000546.1:0-1888 GCA_051651345.1 Enterobacteriaceae bacterium | reverse complement strand
CAGCGCCTGCGGGTCACTGCCCCCCAGTTGCAGAGCGATGGGATGCTCCTCGGGGGCAAAGGCCAGATAATCCCCTTTGCCATGCAAAATAGCCCCTGTAGTGACCATCTCGGTGTAGAGCAGGGTATGGCGAGTCAACAGGCGATGGAAATAGCGGCAGTGGCGATCGGTCCAGTCGAGCATGGGGGCAACGGAAAAACGGTTTAAGGGGTAATGGCTCATTGTGACTTGGTTTTCACTGGTTTTACTGTTGTTTAGGTCGGTCTTTTTTTCGTGCATTTTTTGCCATTGGCAGAGGAGTAAGTAATAAAAGAGAAAGTGGCTTAAATTCTATCAATGAGCAGGCCGATAACTCGCATTAAGACGTTTAGCCAGCCTCTCAAGCCGCTTATCCAGCGTCCAGAGCCTCGCTCCTGGTGTTATCAGGGTCGATGCCAGTAACGTAATATCAACCAGTCCACATCCAAGCCCGTACAGCTTTTCATTTTCAATAAACGTCATAACTTCGGTAATATTAGCCTGATGGCACTGTGGTAACAGCCCTAGATCGCCAAGCGTTCGCAGTCTTGGAGCCGGTGGGGTTCCACATGCTATTTCTGCCAGTATCATTGGGTGAATCAAAACCAGATCCCCAGTCAGCAACTGAATCAATCCATCATTCCGGTTTCTGAAATGGTCAACCCAGACAGACGTATCAACCAAAATAGTCATTATGCAGATGGCTCCTCGCGGCGGCGAGGGATCACCTGCATTTCAGGCGATGAACCACCAAGCGAAGCCAGTCTTTTTGCTGCCTGTACCCGAACAAACGTTTTCACTGCTTCCCGGAAAATATCAGCCTTGTCCATACCGGGATCGGCCATTTCCAGCGCCTGTGCATACAACGCATCATCAATTGTGACTGTCGTTCTCATAGTATCACCTCACGATATTCACATATTGATGTAAATTTACATCAAAAATCGCATCAAAGCAATCAAAAAGATAAGATCATCCGTTTTTCTGAAGGTTGTAAATCTGGCAGTTTATATAGACAAGCTGCGGGATTCAGGAGCTAAACAGTTCTAAAAACTGCGTCAACGACTCTTCATTATGCTGAGCCATTAATTCTGCCACCTCTTCTCCCTTTTTTTGCTCGATCAGTTGGATCATTTCACGATGCTGTTGCAGTGAACTCTCCAGTCGGTCAGGGAAATGGACAAAAAACTGCCTGCCATAGCGCTCCGACTGCATCAGTTCACCCAGAAGTTTTTTCAACGAGCTGTTGCCGCAACCGTCAATAATCAACTGGTGAAACTCATGATTGGCAACAAAATAGTCATCATACTTTTTTTGTCGGGCCAGTTGTTCACAGTTGCTATGCACCCTCTCCAGAGCTGCCACCAGTTCGGGTGTGGCATTCTCTGCCGCCAGTCTGGCCGCCAGTGGATCCAGTATTTTACGCACTTCCACAATATCCCGCATCTCTTTGGCAGAGACTCGTTTAACATGTGAGCCACGGTGGGGGGTCATCTCAATTAAGTCTTCTGCCGCCAGCTCCTTAAGGGCTTCGCGCACGGGAATATCGCTGCTTTGATACTGCTCAGCAATTTGATGAATAAGCAAACGAGTCCCTTCCGGTAAATCACCGGAAAAAATTTTCTGCTTCAGATCAAGATAGATGACTTTTGCTTTTGTTTTCATTTCCATCGTCAGACCAGGTAAAGTGGACAATCCAATATAACGCTTATTCTTCACCCGTGATATTACTAAATCATATGTAGGTACTTAAGCTCATAACACATTGATGTACCTTTAATTCATTACAGGGTAAATACTAAGACCTAACGATAGCAACATACTTTTCTGATCTCGCCTGGGATGAGCTCGTTGACCATGAGTCGCAAAA
>JBOFSC010000545.1:0-11013 GCA_051651345.1 Enterobacteriaceae bacterium | reverse complement strand
GATTAATGCGGGAACGCTGGTGGATCTTATCGGTACACCGAGCGGAGGTACGCTGGGCACAGGTACTGTCACCCTGGCAGGCGGGCATTTACAGTTTAACTGTGATAACAGTTCAGCCACTTACAACTTTACTAATAATATTAATGCCACAGCTAACAGTGCCATTGCTCTGGATAATGCCATTTTGTTTCTGAAGGGGAACATTACTGTCAGTAGCGGGGCAACTTTGCTGCTGGCGACCAGCGGTAATGGTAACGTCATTCTTGAAATGGATAGTGCGATCAGTGGTGCGGGTAATGTCAATACCGCAGGGGGAACCTCCTTTGATAATGGCTCGACCTACGCCTATGGCGGTGCCGTCAATTTATATGGCGACGATAGCTTCACCGGTCAATTGACCGCCTTATCAGGTGTGACAGGTATCTTGGGTAATATGACGGCCAGTCAGATCACAATCAGCTCTGGTGCCACTGTAGCCATTGTTAATCATGTGAATGTGCCGAGTGATATTAATGTATACAGTCATGCCAATATTAATAACGCCAATATTCTGGATAACGGTAATCTTAACTTCAGTCTCAGTAGCAGTATGACCTATAGCGGGACGATGAGCGGTAACGGCACCGTCACCGTCGTGGGTGGGGGTGTCGGGGGATATCCCAGTGATCTGATTCTAACGGGGAGCACAGGGGCAAACAGTAGTCTGACTCTGCATACGTTATTGGGAACGGCGGAAATAGACAGTGCTAATCTGAATTACAGTAATGTGATTAATGATTATCATCTGATATTTAATAGCAGCCAAAATCTGACGTTTAACGCTCCCATCTCAGGCTCAGGCGATGTCATTCAAAAGGGGCTGGGGGGAGTGACCCTTATGGGGATGAATACCTATACCGGTTCGACAACCATCAACGCCTGTACCACTCTGCAAATAGGCAATGGTGGCAATGGTGCCAGTCTGAGTAACAGTAATATTATCAATAATGGACGCATATTTTTTAATGATGGTGATAATCAGATCGTTAATGGGAAAATAAGTGGTGGCGGACTGTTTTATAAACAAGGTGGTGGGACATTGACAGTCAATGGCGATGCCGATTTTAGTCAATGCCTGGGCACAGGGCAATGTATTGGTGACTATGGGGGTAAATTGATCCTTGCAGGTAATAATAGCTTTAATCCTGTTAATTTAGTGGAAGTTTACCTGGCGATTCTCCAGTTTGGTAATGGTAATTCCGGCATCACCAGCATTCAGGGGCTGGGTAATGTTGTCTCGACCAGTGATGTAATATTCGACCTGGGGGATAATGAGACTTATAGCGGCCGTTTGAAAGGCAGTGCCAATCTGGTTAAAACCGGAAATGGCACTCTGACCCTGGCGCAACAGAACAGCTATACCGGCAATACCACGATCAGCCAGGGTACACTGGTCCTGGCAATGGGATCTTTAGGATCAGGCAAGTTGGGAAATGGCACTGTGACCCTGGCGGGCGGGAATTTGCAATTTAATCCCGGTACCTTAAATAACGATTTCACTATACCCAATAATATCGTGGTGACCGCCAATAGTGGCCTGGCCAGTGATAATGGTATTGTTCATTTGACAGGTAATCTGACCCTGAATGCCAATACGACCCTGCAGGCAGGGGATGCTGGTATGGCTTATCAGCTTTTAAGCCTGGAGGGGAGCCTCAATGGTGCGGGTAACCTCAATATTATGGCGGGTGGTCTGTCATATGATAATGCTAATACGATACCCGGTGCCGGTTATGTCAATCTTGCGGGTAATAACAGCCAGTTCACCGGCAATCTGACCAACATGGCCGGAGTCGTGCGCTTAACCATCGATCCTGTTTTTAATGGTAATATTAATAATCAGAAGCATGGCATTATGTTTATGTTGAATAATAATCCGGGAAATCTTAATAGTGCCACTATTGTCAATGATGGGGTGATGACCTTTATCTCTAACAGTGCGATTACGGCGTCCGGCTCTTTCAGTGGCGGTGGTGTGATCACTAAATGGGGCCCGGCAACACTGACCCTGACCGGGGATAACAGCATCAATAATAATAATAGTATTCAGGTTCATCAGGGCATTTTGCAGATAGACAACAATCTCAGCAGTAATATTGAAGATGATACCCAACTGATTTTCAATGCCAGTCAAAATATCACCTATTCGGGGATCATTTCCGGTGGTGGCACCCTGTTACAGACCGGCAATGGTGTGTTAACGCTGTTGGGTAACAATATCTATTCCGGTACCACCACCATCAATGCCAACACCACGCTGCAAGTTGGTAACTGTGGTAACAGCGGTCAACTGGGGACAGGGAATACCACCAACAATGGGACTCTGATTTTCCACCTGGCCAATACCAGCAGTTATCACTATCAGGGCGTGATCTCCGGGCCAGGTCAGGTGGTCTACCAGGCCTGTCCGGAATGTGTGGTGCCAGCCACCAGCGCCACCCCACCCCCTCTGTCTGGCAATAGCACTCTGGTGGTACTGTATCACTCCATGACTCGGGGGATGCCGCCCTTTGGACAGTTAGCCAACGCCGACAGGGCACCGATTCTGCAGAGCGGCGCAGGGCAGGCGCTGTCAGGCAGTGAAACTGCTGTCCTTAAATTTATCAATGAGATACGGCAAGTCGATGCTGCGTTGGTATTAGTGCCGGCATCCATTGCCAACAGCAGCTATAGTTTTAGCCTGTACGACTCGCAACAGTTGGCCCGCTGGAAAGGCAGTAGCCCGCCAGAGGTGGAACTGCTACAGGAGGCGAACCGCTCATTAACCTGGATTCGACTGCTTGAAAGCCGCTCCGGCGCATTTCTGGTTAATGGTTCCCCAGCGGATGGCAGCCCGCCGGAGCTAAGTCTGCAAATTAATGGACATTTGGCCCCAATGCTGATTCAGAATCTGCATTAAAAATAGAGTAGTACTCTGGTTAAGGAGCAGTGGATGCTATATCGGTTCTAAGGCTCGCCGTAAACCCGTCCCTGGAGGCTCGGCTTGCCGCGTCCTGCGGCAAACGGTCTGAGAACCGGCATAGCATCCACGGCTCCGCCCCGTTTAATACAATTCATTACAATCTACTTTAATAGCACTACAAAAATGCGCACTATATTTTAATTAGAGTTGATAAATCTTGTGTGCATTTTTTTCTGGTGCACTGAAGCTGTATTAAGCTCACACCCTCATATTCTGTTCTGAATGTGGCTTAAATGATGAATAAGATCTATCGCGTAATCTGGAGTGAAGCATTACATACAAGGATCGCGGTCTCAGAAATTTATCATGCAGCGGGGAAAAAAAAGCATGGTATCATCGGGGCCGAAAATCGTTTATGGGGTCGTGTCTCTCAGTGGCGCTTAAAACAGCTGGCTGCGGCACTGTTATTAGCTTTTGTCAGCCGTTACTCGCTGGCTGCGCCCGCCCCCCAGGAACTGCCCACCGGCGCGCAAGTCACCGCGGGTCAGGCCACTATCAGCCAGTCTGCCGCCACCATGACGATTCAGCAAAGCAGCAGCAATGCGGTGGTGAACTGGAACAGCTTTAATGTGGGCAGCCAGGCCCAGGTCAATATTTATCAGCCCAACAGCAGCAGTGCCCTGCTCAATCGCGTTACCGGCGGTTCTCCCAGCCAAATCTTCGGTCAAATCCACGCTAACGGCCAGGTCTATCTGGTCAACTCCCAGGGGGTCTATATTGCCCCCGGTGCCAGCGTACAATCCGGCAGCTTTGTTGCCAGCACCATGGGCATCAGCGACCAGGACTTTATGTCCGGCAAGCGTACCTTTAACCGCAATAGCAGTACCGCCTCAGTGGTCAACGAAGGTACCATTACCGCCGTCGATAGCGGTTTTGTCGCCCTGCTGGCTCCGGAAGTACGCAATGAGGGTCTGATCGTCGCCAATATGGGCACGGTAGCCATGGCAGGCGGGGAGAGCGTTGAGCTGCAATTTAACGGTGCCAATCAACTGGTTAATTTGATCGTTGATCCGGCTACTATCAAAACTGAAATCGATAACCACCACGCCGTCCTCGCCTCGGGTGGGCAGATTATTCTGTCGGCCCGCTCCGTGTCTAAATTAGAAGCCAGTGTGATTAACAATGACGGGCAACTGGATGCCAGCAGCCTGAAAAGTGAAGGCGGTCATATTGTCCTGGAAGCGGATGATATCACTGTCGGCAATGGCAGTGTCATTGCAGCAGATGGAGCGACAGGCGGCGGCACAGTGCATATAGGGGGAGACTGGCAAGGGCAGGGTTCAACCTATGAAGCCACGCAGGTAACGGTGGACCAGGGGGCCGTTGTCAGCGCCAGCGCCACCCAGCAGGGCAATGGCGGTGAGGTGGTGATCCGCAGCAATGTTAGCAATAACCAGAGTTGGGTGCTGGTTGATGGCAAGGTCAGTGCACAAGGAGCAGGGGGAGGTGCAGGGGGAAAGGTAGAGACTTCTGGTTATCAGTTTGGGGTTGGTGATAAGATCAATCCAGGTTCCGGGGGATTATGGTTATTGGACCCCGCCAATATTACTATCGCACCCTCGACTTCAATTATTATATTTCTACCATCCGGCCTGAGTACAACGGTCCATCCAGTATCTGGTGGTACCATTGATCCTCAAACTATCGTCAATCTGCTTAATAATAATACTGATGTTGATCTGAACGCAACGCGGCTAAGTGGCAGTGAAACCGGCACTATCACTATTAATAGTGCTATTAGCATCAGTCCCAGCGGCGGTGCCACTCTGTACATGGATGCAGGCTCGGGGGGTATCAGTATCAATGCGCCAATTAGTGCCAGCAGTGGTACGCTTTCTTTGTACCTGAATTCTCAGGGAGGTATTAGTAGCAGTTCAGCAGGCACAATCAATACTAATGGCGGCTCATTAACTCTGAACAGTGCTTCATCAGGCTTTTTGAATGGAGCCATTAGTGGTAGCGGCAGTGTACAAAAAACAGGTAGCGGAATTTTAAACCTGTCTGCCGCTAATAATTATAGTGGGGGAACCACTATCTATCAGGGTTCCCTGGTGATTCTCACCGGCGCTTTGGGTTCAGGCGCTATCGGCAGCGGTGATATCACTCTTGCCGGGGGCAATTTACAATTTGATACCGGAGCGGCAAGCAATAGCTTTATTCTGACAAATAATTTTAACGTAACGGCCAATAGTGGCTTTGCCGCAGATACGGCTAATTTGGCCCTGAACGGTAATATCTCCCTTGGACAGGGGGACACTCTGACTTTGGGTAATACAAGATGGGCCGGTGACCATATCACCATAAACGGCAACATTACAGGCAGTGGTAATCTTAATATTCAGGCGGATGGACTGAGTTTCGATGGCATACCTCTTAATACACCCACGACACCTTTTTCTACGGTTACCTCCACAGGCAATAATAGTTTTAGCGGTAATCTGACGGTCAGCGTTGGCGAGTATGATATTAGTGCTAATAACAGTTGTATGGCCTCTGTCTCTGTCTCTGCCAACACTATTTTCAATGTGACCGGCAATGGTAACCTGGGCAATACGCCGGTGATAAATAATGGACAACTTCTTTTTTCACTGACAAATAACGAAACTTTTAGTGGTATTATTAGTGGCAATGGTACTGTCACCCAGCAGGGCAATGGCACGGTCACCCTGACCGCGAATAATAGCTACAGCGGCACCACAACCATTAATTCTAATAGCAGCCTGCAGTTTGGTAATGGGGGGAGCACGGGTACGCTGGGATCGGGTGCGGTGGTCGATAATGGGAATTTAAGCTTTGATCTGGACGTTAATTTCAGCGTCCCCAATCTTATTTCGGGCACCGGCAATCTGACTCAGGGGGGAACTGAAGCCGCCTTGACACTGTCAACGATGACACTGCTGGGCAATAATACGTATAGCGGTATGACCACTGTTATGGCGGGCCGGGCGTTGCAGGTTGGTAATGGAGGCAGCGATGGTAGTTTGGGCCTGGGAAATGTGGTCAATAACAATCTATTACTCTTTAATATCAATATTCCACTAAATTATCAGCAAGTTATCTCAGGAACAGGAGAGGTCATTCAAAACGGTAGTGGTGTCTTGACATTAATGAATAATAATACTTATACCGGGAGAACCAGCGCAGGTATTGATAGCACATTGCAAATAGTGGGGACATTACAAAGTAATCTACTCACCAGCTCGGGAGTCGTTAATTTTAACATTGCTAACAATATGGTGTTTAATGGCGCTGTGGCGGGTTTCGGCAATGGCACCTTCGCTAAATATGGCCTCGGCACCCTGACGATCAATGGAAATATGGACTTTAGCTGTTCCAGTACCAGCGACTGTTTTAATGTCTATCAGGGGATGCTGGTGCTTGCGGGGAATAACACCTTTAATGCCGCCAGTATGATGAATGTCACTCAGGGGGCTATCCAGTTTGGTACCGGCCGCAGTAATACCGTGAGTATTAATGGTCTGGGTAATATTGTCTCTGCGGGCAATGTGATTTTTAATCTGGGGGATAATGAGACTTATAACGGAACCCTGTCAGGCGCAGGCAGCCTGGTAAAATCCGGCAATGGCACATTAACCCTCAATCAAAATAACAGCTATAGCGGCAGCACCCAGATTAATGCTGGGACTCTGGCACTAAATGTGGGTGCGGCAGGTAACAGCACCCTGGGCAGCGGCAATGTGATCCTTGCCGGGGGGAATCTGCAATTTAATGCCGGTAATGCCACGGCTAACGTAAATTATAATATTGCGGTACAGGCCAATAGTGGCCTGATATTAGATCCAGGTCTTCTACACCTGAACGATCCCATTACCCTGAGTAACGGCTCTATGCTGGTTTTTAGCACCATCGGTTTATCGACAGATAATATTGAGGTGGATGGGGTTATCAGTGGTAATGGCAGTATCACCCAGGCCGGGCCGGGTACCCTCACTCTGCTGGGGAATAACAACTACAGTGGTACAACCACCATTAATGCCAACGCGACACTACAGGTGGGCAACTGTAGTAATAGCGGTCAACTGGGCCTCGGCAATGTCTTTAATAACGGCACCCTGATCTTCCAGTTGTCCACAGCCAGCGGCTATCAGTACGGGGGTATTATCTCCGGTCCGGGTAGCGTTGAGTATCAGGCCTGCTCACAATGTACGGGGAATGGGGCTAACGGCTCTGCTTCGCCCCCGGTTTCTGTCAACAGCACTCTGGCGGTGCTGTATCACTCCATGTCACTGGATATTCCCTCTGTGGAACGGATGGCTGAGACCCTCCGGGTCCCTATTTTGCAACAAGATACCGTATCCCATGCAATGCAAGCGGGGGAGACAGTCGTCATTAAATTTATCAATGAATTACATCAGATTGATGCGGCGCTGGTGTTGGTGCCTGGCGGTATGTCCAAAGGGGGATACCGCTTCCGGCTCTACGATGCACAGCAACTGGCTAAGTTAAAAGGCAAACAGGCGCTGGAGGTCACATTACCCCCAGGGGATAACACCACCACGATGAGCTGGCTGCGTCTGCTTGAGAGCCAGTCCGGTGAATTTGAAGCGCTGGGACAGCCAGACAGCGGATTGCCCGCGCAACTGGCGGTTCAAATCAATGGACGCAGGACGCCGATGATGATCGATAGTTGGCACTGATGATATTTGCTGTTTTGCCTCTTGCAGGAAGTCACTCCCTGGGAAGGGTAGGGTTGGGGTGGGGTCAACACACTTTAGGGCTATGCTGCTTTCAAGTTTAGCGTATGACCCCCTCCCAACCTCCCCCTTGGCAGGGGGAGGAGCACAATGTAGATAATTCCCCTCCGTGGAGGGGTGGCGCGTCAGCGCCGGGGTGGTCAATACATCCCGGATTTTTTCTTCGTTACTCTGGGTTTCACTATGTATATAACAGATGATAGGTGTAACACAGGCCTCGCAGCCAAAAGCGATCCGCGCAGGAGCCGCAATCGCAGGCATTCCGCAAGGACATTCAACAGGTTAACCCTGTTGATGCTATTGCAGTTATCAGCCTCCTGCGCGGTCTATGCCGAGCCCCTGCCTCAGGCTCTCCCGACCGGTGGCCAGGTGGTCGCCGGACAAGCGACTCTCAACCAGACACCGGGACAGCTCAATATCCAGCAGAGCAGCGCCAGTGCGGTGATCAACTGGAACAGCTTTGATGTGGGCAGACAGGCCAGTGTTAACTTCTATCAGCCCAATGCCAGCAGCGCGGTTCTCAATCGTATCACTGGTGGCAACCCCAGTCAGATTTTTGGTCAAATCAACGCCAACGGCCAGGTCTATATCTCTAATCCTGATGGTGTCTTTTTTGCCCCAGGTGCTTCAGTGCATGCGGGTGGCTTTGTGGCTACCACCATGGGTATCAACACCCAGGATTTTATGGCGGGCAGCCGAACCTTTCAGCGCAATGGCTCCAGCGCGGCAGTGGTCAATGAGGGCTCGTTGACGGCCATTGATGGCGGTTTTGTTGCGCTGTTGGCACCCCAGGTGCGTAATAGTGGTCTGATAGTTGCCAATATGGGCACGGTGGCGATGGCTGCAGGGGAGCGTATTGAACTGCAGTTCAATAGCAATGATCAACTGGTCAACCTGCTGGTCACCCCTGCAGACATTCAGACTGAGGTGGATAATCACTACGCGGTGGTGGCCAGAGGCGGACAAATTATCCTCTCCGCTAAAGCGCTCAATCAACTGCAGGCCAGCGTGATTAAAAACGATGGTGAATTGGATGCCAGCAACCTGCAAAGTGTCGGAGGGCATATTATCCTGTCAGGGGATAATATTACCCTGGGTAATGATAGCTCGCTCACCGCAAATGGGGCGACAGGCGGTGGCAGTATAGAGATTGGTGGCACCTGGCGGCAGGAAACGGGCTATCAGGCCAGCAGAGTGACAGTAGACCAGGGTGCCCGTATCAACGCGGATGCCACTCAGCAGGGTAAGGGTGGGCTGGTCGTGATCCGCAGTAATGTCAGCGATCCCAACGGGTTAACCCAAGTCGACGGTTTTATCACGACACAGGGTGCTGCCGGTGGGGTGGGGGGACGGATAGAAACCTCAGGTTATCAACTGGGTCTGACAGGCACTATCAACGCAGGGGCTGGCGGAGAGTGGTTACTGGATCCGGTGGATATCACCGTGACCAATAGTGGCGGCGCAGTGCCTGCCACCGGCGGCACCTGGAGTACAACGGGTACCGTGAGTAATACCTCCATTAACACCGCGCTCAATAATGGCAACAACCTAACCCTGGATGCCACAGGCAGCGGTGCCGGAACGGGCTCCATTACGATCAGCGCTCCCATCAGTAAAACCGCCGGGGGTAATGTCTTACTGACCCTGAATGCGGGCACGGGCGGTATCGCTATCAACAACGCCATTAGCGCCAGCGTGGGCCAACTGGCGCTGACCTTCAATTCTCAGGGCGCAATAACCAGCAGCACGTCGGGCACCCTCAACACCAATGGTGGCCTGTTAACCCTCAATCCTTCGGCCAATGGTGCCATGAGCGGTGTGATCAGCGGCTCTGGCGCGCTCAGTTATATCGGTTCAGCGGTACAGATTTTAAATGGGGCTAACAGCTACGGCGGAGGGACCACTATCAGCAGTGGCACCCTGGTGGACTACTTCAGTGCTACCCATACTTCAGGTGCGTTTGGCAGCGGCAATATTACCCTGGCGGGCGGCAATCTGCAGATCAATACCGATGCCAGCGGCAGCAATACTTATGACACGGTACACAATATCACTGTCACAGCCAACAGTGGCCTGGCGAGTGATAACGGTGATGTGGAGCTGAGCAGTCCCATTTCCCTGGCGGCGAATGCGACCCTGACTCTGGGGGATGTGGGCGATCCTGCACAGCTCTTTTATCTGTTAGGGGTGATTAGCGGTCCCGGTTCTCTCATCGCGGCTGTGGGTTCGCTCAGTTATGATGGCGTCACCCCAACCCTGGATCCGGGCAATCAAGTCACGCTAAAAGGGGCCAATACCTTTAGTGGTACTCTCACGGTAGCCACAGGTGCCTTACAACTCACCAATAATAACAGCAATAATGGATTGATTACCATCAATCCTAATGCCTCTCTGGTACTGCAGGATCTCTCCCACCATGCCAATATCAGCAGCGCCAATATTGTTAATAATGGCAAATTGAGTATCAATAATACCACCATAACTTATGCTGGCTCGATGAGCGGTAATGGCATATTAAATGTGGTGAGCAACGCAACTTTTATCCTGACGGGTAACAACCCGGTCAGCAGCGGCTTTTTTGTGACTGTGCACCATTTCGCAACCCTGCAGATAGGCAATGGCGGTGCCGGAGCCAACTTGTCTGCAGGCACTATCGATATTGTCAGTGACAGTCATCTGATTTACGATGTAAGTAACAGTCTGACTTACAATGGTATTCTCTCTGATGCAGGCAGCATCGTTCAAGCGGGTACCGGGACGGTCACTTTCTCCGGAGATCTCAGCACATTTACCGGCAATCTAACGGTAGCGAATGGCACATTACAATTGGCGGATGGAGGCAACGGTTACAATGTACCTTTGGTAGATATCGTGGATAATGCCAATTTGGTCTTTAATTACAATAGCGCACAGACATACAGTAATAACATTACTGGCAGTGGCAATATGACCCAGCAGGGCAGCCAGCCCTTGACCCTGACCGGCGATAACAGTTACGGTGGCACGACCACTGTCGCTTCAGGCAGCACCCTGCTGATCGGCAACGGTACGCCGAATATCTCTATAGGAACTGGCCCTGTGGTGGATAATGGCAGCCTGATTTTTAATCTGAGTGCCAATTACAGTGAGAGCAGCATTATCAGCGGCAGCGGTGGCCTGACGCAGGCGGGCAGCGCGCCTTTACTGCTGCTGGCCAATAATAGCTATAGCGGTGATACCACCATCAATACAGGTTCAGTGCTGCAAATAGGTAATGGCGGTGCCAGTGGTAGTGTGGCCTCGGCCAATATCATTGAT
>JBOFSC010000544.1:0-2425 GCA_051651345.1 Enterobacteriaceae bacterium | reverse complement strand
CACCTTAGCCCGTTTTCTCTATGCTCTGGGGATTCGCGAAGTGGGGGAAGCAACCGCGGCTTCTCTGGCAAGTCATTTTACCTCTCTGTCCGCGCTTCAGGCAGCGGACAGAGAAACGTTGCAGCAGGTTCCCGATGTGGGTGTGGTGGTGGCGGATCATATTGTCAGTTTTTTCAGTGAACCCCATAACCAGCAGGTGATCGCAGAGCTGACCAACGAGCCGATCAATATTCACTGGCCGACACCGGTGGCCGTGCAGGCCGATCAAATCGACAGCCCTTTTGCGGGCAAAGTCGTGGTGTTGACCGGCAGCCTGAGCCAGATGTCCCGCGATGACGCCAAAGCACGTCTGGCTGAACTGGGGGCGAAGGTCACCGGTAGTGTCTCGAAAAAAACCGATCTGGTGATTGCAGGAGAAGCTGCAGGCTCTAAACTGACCAAGGCGCAGGAGTTGGGTATCACGGTGATCGACGAGGAGGAGATGCTGCGTCTGTTGCAGTGAGCGGCTCCAGGAGCAGCCGCTCTTTAGCCATGGTTTGTCAGGCTGAAGGGTGGCTACCGCCTTATGATTTCTGCATATAGCGGGTAATTAACTGCTCACCATGTCCGCCTTGCATTAGATTTTCTACAATATTCTGCTGTGTTTTTTGATCTTTATTCTGAGATAACTTCCATATACCTTCTATTTTTTGGATTTGCAGATAAAATCCGCTAATTCCTCTCATCATACCTGCCAGGTACTTCTGTGGTGCATCTTCTACCTTCCAGGCTTCAGCTGCGACTCCTTCATTTATATTTGTTAATTGGGTCAGATTCTGTATAAGCTCATCGGCACTCATTTTGACCGGTCTTACATGGACATGTACCACACAGTAGTTCCAGGTGGGTACAACTCTGGCATCGATCTGTTTTTGCGGATACCAATTTGGTGAAATATAGCAATCAGCCACATTATAACAGAGCAAAGAATCCACCTCATGTAGAGCATCTGCGTGTTTATTACTGTTAGCCATATGGATGGTAATAAAACTTTCCTGGTTTTTATCGTTATGCAGTGCTGTGGGCAGATGGGTGATATGAACATCTCCCTGAGATGGGGTAATTAAAGTAGCAAAGCCCATTTTATCGATGGATTCCAGCATCAATGTCTGGTCGTGACATTGAAAGCTGCTCGGAACATAGGTTTGAAACATATTATTTTACTCCTTGTTACCATCGGGGAATGTGCTGGCGCAGCACCTGCGCAGTAATCTACCACAGAGGCCATCAAGATGGCCTCTTTTCAGATTAAATGTGAGGTTATTCACAACGGCTACGTCGGCGTGGTATTCCCTTATTTGAAGGTGAATGATACTTTTACACAGTGCAACTCAAATTCACATAACAAGGTAATAGGATGAAAATTTCCGCACGTAACCAATTTCAGGGCAAAGTCACTGCAATCAATGTGGGTCAGGTCAACGATGAAGTGATCCTGGATCTGGGTAAGGGGGAGCAAATTGCCGCCATAGTCACCAGGGCCAGTGTTCATGCGCTGGGCCTGAGTGTCGGTAAAGAAGCGGTGGCGCTGTTTAAGGCTCCCTGGGTCATTCTGGCCGCAGCTGATCACGGTATGAAGTTTTCTGCGCGCAATGCGTTGCAGGGTAAAGTGGACAGCGTTGTCCGTGGCAGCATTAATTCTGTGGTTGAACTGACCACGGAAAGTGGCCTGAAACTCAGCGCTGTGGTCACTAATGACAGCGCCGAAGCGATGCAACTTAGCAATGGCTCGTCAGTGACCGCGCTGATCAAAGCCAGCAATGTTATTCTGGCGGTTGCCGCCGAGTAATCGAGCTGGTCATCACTGCAGAGGCCCCGCTGTTGTGCCGGGGCCTTATTGCTTTCTGTACTGTATGCCAGCTTGCCACGGGATAATTGCCAATTTTTTTACAGCTTTCCGGCTGTGGTCATCAATTTTTCATTGGGCTGAGGCGGACTATCTAATAGATCCAGTAGATGTATACCCAATTAACCTGAAGATGCCGTTAGCTCCCTCCCCTGGCAAGGGGAAGGTTGGGGTGGGGTCAACACACTTGAGGGCTGCGTTACTTTCAATTTCAGCGAATTACCCCCTCCCTGCCTCCCCCTTGCCAGGCATAGGTATCTACACAAAAAGGGGAACTGGTTAATTCCCTCCACGGAGGGGAATTTAGGAGCCCCTCCCCCATCACAAAGATGTGTAGATACCTATGCTTGCCAGGGGGAGGAGCTAAAACCGCAACTTGAAAGATGACGGGTATAAACTGTCTCTTTCTGTTAACTTTAGCCGCTCATTCTCGTCGATAATCTGACGCGCTACCGATATCACATTGCGGATCACAAATTCAGTCAGGTTAGCATGCTGTAAAGCTGCTGCACGCATTAACAGCAATTTTTCTTCTGGGCC
>JBOFSC010000543.1:0-2421 GCA_051651345.1 Enterobacteriaceae bacterium | reverse complement strand
CCTGTAACGCTGTCATGGTTGGCTCCATGTCAATGAATTGTAATAGTTCTGCTGGTGGCTGTTTTATCAATTTAAGGCAAATTCGCTCTACTTCGGTCAAAATCTGGATCGCTTGGGATAAGCTCCAATGTGTGTGTTCACTGTCGATATGCTCTGCCAGCCAGACGATAAGCGACTCCAGGGTGGCAGCATCTGTTGTGGACAGGTAATCCAGCATAGCAGGGATCAATTGTTGCAAATTCTGTTGCCGTACGGGCAGAGGCACGGCTCTGAGCAAGCCGTGTTGCGGCTGCCATTCCAGTTGGATACCCAGACGGGTCAAGAGTGCAGAGTGTTGGCGACCCGTTGTCAGTTGTGTCTGGCTTAACTTTAACTGCAGAGGAATCAGCAGGGGCTGAGCGCGCAAATCAGACTCCGCTGCCGGTGTCAGTTGTGCCTGACGTAAATAGCGTTCCGCCACGGGCAGTGACAGCAGGGCTATTTTGTGCTGATATTCGAGCAGCGCAAAAGCAGGTGCAATAATGGTCAATACCCGACCAAAACCCTGCTCTGCAGCAGCCAGGGTCACGCCTGGCTCTTCTGACTGGCACGACTCCAGCACCGCGCTACCCAGACAGGTTTCCTGTAATCGTCGTGCCGGTTGCGGCGCGGGTTGCACCAACTGATGATAGAGCGTGCTTTGCTGCTGCCAGCCACGCACATCACGCGGCGCGGGAGAAGCTGCTCTGCCACCAGAGAAGCCGGAAGCCGCCACCCTTTTTGCTGGCGGCGACGCTTTGTATGCTGTGGCAAACTGATTTTCACCTGCTGCCTGACGATTTTCCTGCACGGCAACGCGTTGCGGCGCCGCAGGGCTCTCGCCAGTGGCTGCTGTCTCCTGTGTGTGCTGCAATGCCGTGAATACCGCCTGATAGATAAAATCGTGTACCAGCCTGCCCTGATGAAAACGCACTTCCTGTTTGGCGGGGTGAACATTGACATCCAATTGATGGGGATCAACCTGCAAATAGAGGACGTAAGCGGGCTGTTGATCATCCCGAAGTTGTCCCTGATAGGCCTGGCGAATAGCGTGATTGATCACTCTGTCACGCATAATTCGACCATTAACATAACAATATTGCAGCTCAGTTGCGTTTTTTACCGCCTCAGGTGGAACCACCCAGCCCTCAATGGCAAGGTCACCGTGCTGCCAGTTAAGGGCCAGAGCATGCTGAACAAATGTCGTACCACATACTGCTGCCAGGCGCCGCTCCCGCTGTGCTGATTCCTGAACCGGCCGATATTGGCGCACCAGTTTACCGTTATGCTGTAAATTGATAGCAACATCAAAGCGGGCCAAGGCCAGGCGACGGATAAATTCATCAATATGGGTAAATTCGGTTTTCTCGGTACGTAAGAACTTTCTGCGCCCTGGAGTGTTGTAAAAGAGATCCCGCACTTCCACGGTGGTACCAACAGGATGCGCGGCGGGCTTGACCGTCACGGCCATCTCCCGTCCTTCGGCATAGGCCTGCCAGGCTTCTGTCTGCTGAACGGTTCTGGAGGTCAATGTCAGGCGCGATACCGAGCTGATACTGGCCAGCGCTTCACCGCGAAATCCCAGGCTGTTAATCGCTTCCAAATCTTCCAGGGAGGCAATTTTACTGGTGGCATGGCGCGCTAATGCCAGCGCCAGCTCCGCCTGTGCGATACCGCCACCATTATCACGAATACGGATCAGTCCGGCGCCGCCCTGCTCAATATCCACATCAATTCTTGTCGCTCCCGCATCGAGACTATTTTCCATCAGCTCTTTTACCACCGATGCCGGACGCTCCACCACCTCGCCGGCAGCAATCTGGTTAGCCAGTTGGGGGGGTAATATTTGAATCGGCATAAACAGGAACCTCTTAACTCGTTGTGCGTTAGTACGCCTGTACGAGGTGAGGTATATGGGTTATCAGACTCGCCGTGAACCCGTCCCTGGGGGCTCCTCTTGCGACGTCCTGTCGCAAAGGGTCTGATAACCTATATACCTCACCTCTTATCATGTGCTATCAGAAAACATCCCCTGTTCAGGGGATAATCAGTCTCTGTCCCAGTATGGCGGTATCGGCTGTTAGCTTATTGGCCCGCTTTAATTCTGCCATGCTGACACCATATTTAACGGCAATACCTGACAGGGTATCCCCGCGCTGCACCGTATGCCGCCGTTTGCTGTTAAATGTCGGTGGAGACTTCACCTGAGATATCCGTTGTGGTGGTGAAGCAGTACGGTCATTTTTTACCAGCGCCCGGAAGGCTGGCTTTTTCTCAGACGGTCTCTCAGGTTGTATGGGATTGGCCAGATAATAGTTACGTACGCCCTGGTAAATGGCTTTGGCTATTTTTTCCTGGTGGGCAACACTCATCAGCAGGCGCTCTTCACCATAGTTACTGATA
>JBOFSC010000542.1:0-2520 GCA_051651345.1 Enterobacteriaceae bacterium | reverse complement strand
AATAAAAATAGCCGGTACACCACTGTGGTATCCCTCTCCCTGAAGGGTCTGAAATATTTCATTGATCGGATAATGCATGGAAGTTGTCTCGCATTAGAGAAAAAAGTGTGGTGCCTCTTTATTAAGCAGTTAACCGAATGCGTAACCTACTGATCTCTATTCTTCTGCTTGTGACTGATTAGCAGTGGCATACGCACGGCCCATAGCCTCACCTAAACTGGCTCGATTCAATTCATTCTCCATCATGCTAAAGTGATTTCCGGACACAGGAATCAGGCACAGAGGTAAGCGTGGCTCAATTTTATCCCATCCCAGAGAAAAATCGATATTTACCATATGTTGTTTAACACCTTGTGCATGATACTCATCGGGTAAATCCTCTGTCCCATGAAATAAGTGAACCGTCAAAGGTAAAGAAGGAGGCGTATAATTCGCAACCAGTTGTGAAAAATACCTCACTTGTTCCCAGTGCCCGGCAATTAAATGCGGATCTACCTTAATGAGATCAGGGTAACAGTGCACTATGGCACCTGCCAGTTCAGTGAGATTAGAACTGTCAGTTTGCCGCAGTGATTCTGCTATCACGGGTGTTTCCTTAAGTCGATATTGTCTTTTTATACATTGCCAAAAGAAGCTTTTGATGGTTAGCCCGGTCACACTTGCCAGGAAGAAACTGGGGGCCGGTGTATCAATAAGAGCCAGGAAGTCCACTTTTTCGTTCCAGGCAGAAAGTCGCTCAGCAACAGCGTAGGCCAGAACGCCTCCGGAAGAGTAAGCGCTGATCTTATAAGGTCCGATGGGTTGAATCTCTTTGATAAGATCAATGATTACTGCCGCCATGCTATTAATTGTCGGCACAGAAGTTTCATGGAGGGATGGCCAGGGTAATGCGTATATTGGGCAATCTATCTTGACATGCCGGGCAATTGAAAAAACATACGAATAATCACCCTCCCCAGTTGGCAAGAAGAAAAGTGGGGAAGAGGTTCCCTGACTCCGTACGCAGATCGCTGTGGTGACAGCCGGAGATACTGAGTTTGCCGTAATCTGTGCAGCAAGATCCGCTAAGACAGGATTGTTAAAAAGCATGTTTAATGTACAAAACAGTCCCTCTTTTACAGCCTGAGTCACCATCTGCATCGCCATCAACGAGTGCCCACCCAGGGCAAAGAAGGAGTCATGGCGACTGATACGCTCGCAACCCAGCAGCTCTGCCCATATCGTCGCCAGGGTACGCTCTGGTTCCCCCTGCGGGGCCTCATACACCGCCCGTGCCAATGACGCCTCATCCGGCACCGCCAAGGCGCTGCGGTCCAGTTTGCCGTTGGGCGTGAGCGGCCATTCCGTTACCGGGACAAAGGCAGCCGGAACCATATACTCCGGCAGCAGCGACAGCAGGTGCGCGCGCAACTGATCAGCCAGAGCCACATCCGGTTCAGCGATAACCCAGGCCACCAGACGCTTCTCGTTCTCTTCTCCCTGCGCCATTACCAGCGCATCACGAACCTGCGGGGACTCTCTCAGACGCGCCTCAATCTCGCCACACTCAATTCGGTGACCCCGTATTTTCACCTGATGGTCAGTACGTCCCATAAATACCAGGTTTCCGTCCGGCAGATAGCGTACCAGATCGCCGGTGCGGTACATCCGGCCCCTGGGGTCATCCACAAAGGGATCAGGCAGAAACCGCTCTGCCGTCAGATCGGGGCGGTTCAGGTAACCTCGCGCCACTCCCACACCGCCAATATAAAGTTCCCCTATAACCCCCAAAGGCACAGGCTTTCCCCAGGTATCCAGCACATAAAGACGCGTATTGGCAATGGGGCGACCAATGGGCACCACATCATCAGTCAATGGCTGCGAGTAGCACCACAGAGTGGCACAGACGCTATTTTCTGTTGGGCCATAGGCATTAAAAACACGTCCCCGTTGTGCCAGTACCCGTAGCAATGCTCCGCCAGGGGCTTCACCTGCCAGTATTATCGTCAGTGCACTCTCAATCACAGGCAGTCCTTCACCCTGCCGTAACAGAGCCGGGGGGAGCGTGGCATGGGTAATGGCATGCTTTTCCAGATAGTGCCACAGGCTATCCCGGTCCCGGCGAATTATCTCCGGGGCACCATACAGGGTGGCCCCACTGATCAGGGCCATCATCATTTCCGACAAGCTGGCATCGAAGGCGGGTGAGGCAAACTGCAATACCCGGCTGTCTGCTGTTACCGTAAATTCGCTGATTTGTGCCAGGGCCAGGTTAACCAGGCTGTGATGCTCGATCTGTACCCCTTTAGGCATCCCGGTTGAGCCGGAGGTATAAATAATATAAGCCAGATGGCGAGAGGTCAGTTCAGGCACGTACGGATTTGTCTTCGGGGTGTCGGGCAGCGCCGGGCATTCCGGGTCCAGTACCCTGAATGCGCCCAGCACAGCTTCACTCAGCGCCGCCTGACCCGTCAGGTCAGCCAGCACCAGGGCCGGACTGGCATCAGTCAGGATGTCGCTGAGCCGCTCTTTCGGAGAACT
>JBOFSC010000541.1:0-2083 GCA_051651345.1 Enterobacteriaceae bacterium | reverse complement strand
AGGGACGTACTTGCGGCGCGGCCGTTCCTGCGCATCCCTGCGCCCACGGCATTTATGCATCCATGCATGGCATCTGAGAACCTGTACTGCCTCCACCTGCACCCAGCCTAAAGTAGTCGGTCACCCACTCTCCACGAATCACTTGCTTTGCTATTCCTCACCAGAGATACTGAAGCTGACATGGATGATCTTTATGATTTTATTGCTGAACACGACAGCATCGAGCAGGCTGACTATGTACTTGACCAGCTACTTAGCACAACTGATACATTAGTTAATCTGCCAGAAAAAGGGGATATTCCAAAAGAGTTACAAGCATTAGGTATACGCGAATACCGGCAAACTTTCTTTAAGCCTTACCGCATTATTTATCGTATTATAGGTCGGCAAGTGGTCATTTTCGTTATTGTCGATAGCAGGCGAGATAAGCTAACATTATTAACCCGTAGGTTATTAGGGAACTTGTTATGACGCATCCAACTGATAAGATTCCACCAGGTATGGAGGCAGCGCTGTTTGCCATGGGCTGTTTCTGGGGTGTTGAACGGTTATTCTGGCAACAGTCCGGCGTTTACAGCACTGCGGCTGGTTACAGTGGTGGCACCACACTCAATCCCACTTATCGGGAAGTCTGTTCAGGATTGACCGGCCATGCCGAGGTAGTACGGGTGGTGTTTGATCCAACCCGGATCAGCTATCAACAGCTATTACGGCTGTTCTGGGAAAATCATGATCCCGCTCAGGGCATGCGCCAGGGTAACGATATCGGCACTCAATACCGCTCCGCTCTCTATACGCTCAACGAACAACAGCAACAACAAGCCATTGCCAGCCGCGAACAGTTTCAGCAGGCTATGCGGGTAGCAGGTGATCAACGCCCTATTACAACGGAAATTGTCCCTGCGGGCCCTTTCTATTTTGCCGAAGATGAGCATCAGCAGTATCTGGCGAAAAATCCCCATGGCTATTGTGGCCTGGCGGGGATTGGGGTGTGTTTACCTGCCAGCGGTAAAAATGGCTGATGCTTCAGCCATTGGTGATGGGCAAATATTTAGCAAAACCCATATTATCAGCACTATGATGGTATACCCAATAACGTACGCAGCCGTATGCCGATCAGGCTACCACCCAGCGCGGCCAGCATCCACAACCAGCCATGTAAGCTGCCGGAAGCGGTGCCATCAAAAAAACCGCCCAGGTTACAAGCGCCATACATCGCACCCAACCCCATCAGCAAGCCACCAAACACGGCTGCCACTGTATTACCAACACGCATTGGCGTTATCGCCCCCCCTTTCAGGCTCCGTGCCAACGCAGCACCCAGCACTCCCAGACAGAACATACCCACCATCGGGTTGGCAAACAGCGGTTGAAGTAGCTTCGGTGAGTCGCTAAAAAAACCAAAAAACGCCGCAACCCGTAACGCCATATCATAAACCGCATCAGTAATCGTCCAGGCAGAGCCATGTAAAGCCAATACCGAAGAGTTAAGTAATGCGATCAGAATGCCACCGGTCAATACGGTAAAGCGGCCATCCTGCCAGAATGGGTTACCCTGCACAATGGTTGACAGACGACCATGACGGCGTAACTCCAGCATACAGAACAGGGCAAACAGCAAGGCAATCAAGCTGAGATTGAGTAGCATGCCACTCCACAAACTCCCCGTTAGATCTTTAAACAGAATCACTTTGCCGGAAAACTGGGCATCTAAAACCGGACGAAACTGATTACTGATTAAAGTGCCCAGACCGTAAAAGATCATAACCAGCCAGAAACGGGGCTGCCCTTCACCACAGCAGTAAAGCATCCCGCTGGCACATCCACCTGCCAGTTGCATCCCAATACCAAACACAAAAGCCCCGGTCAGGAAAGGCACACTGATTGCCATCACGTTGCCAACCATAGGGTTACCAAACAGGGCCTGGCTAAAAGAGAGAAAAGTGGTGAAGAAGAGTAATTCCAGAACGATGGTCAGCAGATGTATGCGAACATAGTAACTATTGCGTCGAACCAGTAGCTCGCGCCAGCCAAACACAATACCAAATCTACTGAATGAGAGAGTAAAACCCAGGCCAAGGCC
>JBOFSC010000540.1:0-2117 GCA_051651345.1 Enterobacteriaceae bacterium | reverse complement strand
AATACGTCATTTTTTCTATCGTTATCAGTTGGTTGATCCTAAAGATCCTACGTATATGCTATCGTTAGGTCTTAGTATTTACCCTGTAATGAATTAAAGGTACATCAATGTGTTATGAGCTTAAGTACCTACATATGTGTAGAGGATATAACCGGCCTCGTTCATGCCGATCATCCAAAAGTGCTCTTTATCCTGGTCTATCTTGTTGTCACGCAGCAGAACGCGCTGCATGATGCCGTAGACATCATTAGTACCTTCGATGTAACGCTTGTCGTTTTTACCGAGCTTGATTTCCATTCACCACCAGGTTGTTTCGGGATGTTGACAGCAACATAGCACAATTTTACCGGCATTTTAAGTTGACTGTGGGTAATCAGAACATACCAGATTAACTCTGCAAACGATGCCTGCTGAGTTAGCAGATCAGGTTAAACAGTCAACTGGCTGACATGGGTTATTTGATTTGTACTATCTCGCCGCCTTCGTGTTGCTGCAGGTATGTTCCCCCTTGTTTTATAGTGTATCTAATTTTCCCACCATCATAGCGATCAATTGAAATGATCCCATTTTTTTCAATACAGTTAACATCGGTTTTCATATCGTCAAAACAGGCCAGTTCTGAACCGGTATCGCGACGAGGCATTTTTTTATAGCCATCACCGATGTCCCAAATGATGACCATGAAGCTACCATCATAGTCATCTATTTTAGGAAAATGATACTTGTCCATTAGGGCTGACTGATTTTTTATCCACCAGTCGATTTTACCTTTGTCTGTTATAGGATAGTTTTTAACAAGCAAGTTAACACCGCGATGAACCGCGATAATTTCTACTGGTTGCGATACCCGCCAGACCAGGTAACCCGCGGTGATTATTGTCACCAAGGCAAGAGCAATCACTGTCACTTTTAGCTTAGTCATATCGACTCCCCTCAATCACCTTTCTGGCGTTCATTTCAGTAATAAAGGGTTTATAACCATACTTTCTCCAGCGCTGGAGAATAAACCAGATCCGGAACATCCGAAATTGGCGGTAAAAATCACTTTTGATATCATCAGTATCTAATCCAAAGTGATCCTGTATCCGGTAATGCACGACAGCACGGAACCGATCTCCATTCACCTCCAGAGATTCCAGCGTGATATGGGTTGCCCAGGTATCATGTACCGTAATACCCAAGCCATTAATACGGTCTTCCATATTATTAAACTTAGGTAATACTGTTGTTTGAATGGCTTCGTAAAACCTGTCTTTTCTCGATAACGGATAGTACCCTTCATCCCATAATATACTATTCCGTAAAACCCTTTTAATACTTAACAGCGAGCTAGTCGCGGACTTATCCTGAGAAATCCGATCCGACATCGCCTTATCCAGCAGGGGATCACGAAAAACGGTTCCGCTATCTAACTGCATATGGGAGATCATTTTGCGCATCAGTCCCTTGTATTCCCCAATCATGGAATAGGGGACATCAGTCAGCCTGCGGAAATTATCGAATAAAATACGGGCGCTCTCCTTTTTATCCTCCATCGTATAAGGATTACACCAGCGGATGACCTCTGTTTCCGGCTGCATTGCCTGCGCAATATAATCACCCGCTGAGTAATTCTCACAGGTGACACTGGCATCATAGAGTTGTAACTGGATCTTCAGTTGCGATTCTTCTAAATCACCATAATGCATATCCGGCGCTTCGTAGTCATCCATCTTGTTGACTGTTTCAAAAATCCGGGCAGGAAGCGGTAACGGTGCTGGTTTACTTTTAGTTTTCTCAGGCTTAGCGACAGGAGGAACGGGTTTGCTGGAGGCTGTACTGCCGGGTGAGGGTGTCGCAGAACCCTGTCCGGAGGGTGTTGCGGTGGCGGCCGGTGATGCGGCTCTCATTTGCCGGGTCCCACCCCCGCCCTCATAAGTGGCGCTGAATAAAGAGGGGATAAAGTGTGTGCTGCAGGAGCATCCGGTACGGCAATCTTCCGTTCCCGCCAGCAGACGTCCGCCGCAGTTCATTGAACGGATACCTCCCCGGATAGAGTAGATTTTTTTGTCCTTACCGCAGGAGTGGGAATCGCCTTCAACAGCGACATTAATGCCATCCATAATATAGTGTGAACC
>JBOFSC010000539.1:0-3384 GCA_051651345.1 Enterobacteriaceae bacterium | reverse complement strand
CAGTTGCTAACGAGTCCCCGCCCGGCTTAGTGGTATACACAAAATAGGCTGTGAGCACACAACTATCATAGGGCAATGTGCCACCGGTTATTCTTGGCAAATTCAGGGTATAATTTCTGACTTTTATTAGCCCTGCGCCCATATTACGCACAACACCTGTCCCTCTGTCAACCATGATCCGGTCGCTTGGCAAATAGGTGCCTCCTGCACTATTTTCGATAGAGAGCTTAGCCTTCTTGAAATCCACATAGGACCCCAGGCAGCTATTAAGGGAGCTTCCAAAATGTATCAGACTGTACTGTTCTCTTGATCCTGGTATCGCACCCCATTGATATTCCGCTTTTAACTTGACCTTTAAAAGGACCTCTGTAGCGTTGATATCAATGTCAAAACTGGTCATCAGATCGTCTGGATTTGCGGCGGGCCGTATCTCAGGCATTATCCTCGCCTCTATGCTGCGCACGACTAGCTCACGTTCTGCACCAAGCCTCTGAGATGTATTTGTCTGTCTGCTCTGGGTTTCCACTGTCTGGATTATCTCTTCTGTCAGAACCTGTCGCGGTTCCTCTACACTTCTTAGTGACAGCCGAAACGTGCTTGGCGGTGCACTGCTTAACACAGGAATGGAGAGCGTGAATGCCCCTTTCTGCTGTACAGATAACTCATTCCACTGATTCTCCGCCAGGGTTATCTGTTGCTCCTGCCAGCGCACTTCAGCCAGTTGCAGCATCTTTTCCAGTTTAACAGCCGGATCTGTACTCTCCAGCTTCACACTCAGCTTTTCCCCATCGCGGGCTGCACGGTTCAGATTTAGTTTAAACTGCACGGTTTCTCCCGGACGCACATCAGCAGATTCGACGCTGACACTCTCCACCTCCAGGGGGGACTCCAGAGAGAGTAGCGGTTTTTGCGGCGTGATGAGCCGAGGGAAATCAGAGCGGACATCTATCGGTATAGAAAAACTATCTCCGCGCTGCATGCGTTCAGGAACAAAGAACTCCAGCCGCAACTTCTCAGCCGCGCGACTGAGGACAACTGGATTATCCTGTGGTTCATCGACCGGAGAGGGCATAAACAGTTCTAACCCCTTACCAGTAAACAGTTCATTGACCGAGACAGATTCCAGAAGCCGCAGCCACTGTCCGTTGATCCGATAGCGCACCTGCGCCAAATCGCCTCTACTGTGCAGTTTAACACGCAGTTTGCCATCGGCAGGCGGAGTCCCCTGCCAGTCAAATTCGCGTACCAAGCAACTGGTGCCTGCCACTCCCTCCACTTCTGTTTGCAGACAACTCTGCATGGATGGCAGGCGTAAATTCAGTTGAGCACTCTTGACGATATGGGCTATCAGCAAAAAGGGTTGTTGTGCTGTACCTCGTTCATAGCGCCACTGCAGGGAGTCTCCTGTCGCCATGGATAACAATTTTTGCCAACCGGCTTCGTTGACTGGCAAGCCGATTTCCCCCCTTCTGTACTTGTCTCTGCATCGCCAGTGAACAGTTCAGCCGGTACCAAAGATCCTGCGGGCAGCGTTTCCAGTTCCCCCTGGCGCAGATACCAGGCCAGCGGTTTCTCACGCTCTCTGGGGTAACGCGCACCATAAAGCAAACTCTTCTGCCCTTTAACCGTACTTCTGTTGTTCAACGTAGTGATATACTGGTTGCCCGTCACCTGATCATCGATCAGCAACAGATCCATACGCGCCATCTGATATGCACTCTCCCCCCCAGGTAAACCCTCACTACCGAAACGGATGCCAAAACGATCCCCCCGGCTATGGCGGGAAGCGGAGTAGAATCCCGCCTCCAGCAGGTTATCGAACGATATCTCCTGCAGGGCGGTCTGCATCCCTTGTTGCATCCGTTCCGAGGAGATAAACAGCTCGATACCTTTTCCCTGGGCGAATTCCGCTACCGGAACTGAGGTCCCCAGGGGATGCCAGTTTTGCCCCACCCGAAACAGCGCCCCCTGATTATCCATACGGCTGCGCAAAATAAATTGAATATCACCACTTTGGTTGTCGGCAAATTGCGCCTGTACCTCGCGCAACAGACAGACTTTACCGGAGACACCCTCCACCTGTTGTTCGCGACATTGCAACCGAGCCGGACGCCTCAGCAGCAAACTGGCACTTTTGGTCACCTGGCTCTGCAGATGACGCTCCGCACCGTTTTGCAGACGCTCTGTTAATGTCAGTTGTTGCGCGCCCCCTGTTGGCATTGAAATAAAATAATTAATCGCGCTCTCACTCAGTAGCAGATTGCCATACTCAGAGGAAGGCAAGGGCACACCGACAGGGACTCCCTCCTTTTCGCTACCACGACCATCGGTCACACCACGAAATACCGTCGCAGGCTCTGCCTGAACAATCATCTCAACATCGTTCAGGTTAAAATGGGGATACCAGGTCACTGGCAGGCGATTTTTACCCACTGTCTGACGGGCACCAAAAAGTGACGGTGCGGCGGCACTGGCTTGGGTGCCACCGTGACTGCCCAGGGTGGTGATAAAATGATTGCCTGCAACCTGATCTTCGATCAGTAACAGACTCAACTGGTTGATAAGAGTGACCGGCGGCGAGATCACTGGTGGCTCAGGCCGTATCTCGCCTGAAGAATCTCCTTCCGTTGCGCTACTGTCTGTTGTGGTTCTGTCTGCTAAGGTATTACCCGTTGCGGCAAAACATGAAGCCGGAGTTATCGCTAAAAACAGGGAAAAACAGAGTGAGATAAAGAGCGGTATCCAGAACAAACGGCTTTGTTGCATTGAATATTCCCTGGCTGGCGGGTATTTCTGGTGCATAAGATCCATCCGATTTTCCCCAAAACTTGCCACTAAGTACTATTGATTATTCATTATCCTACATATATTGCAAACTAATATATTGAATATTAATTGTGTTGTTACAAATCAATTTGTGCTTTTATAACCTGTTTGTACGCTTTCATAGCTATCCCTACTGGATGGCCGGACAGAGTGCCAGCCATCCCTGCACTATCCTGTTACAACTTTAAACGCGCCTGATTTCTGGCCAGCAGTGCAGGCCCAATCCCCGGAACCTCCTGTAGCTGCTCAATGCTGGTGAAAGCACCATACTTTTCACGATATTCCACTATCGCTTCCGCTTTTTTAGCGCCAATACCGCGCAGATGGGTACTCAGCTCCTGAGCGGTGGCGCTGTTGAGGCTTATCTTCTCCTCCACCTGATCTGACGCACTCAGGGTACTGTCCGTCCCGCTCGAAGGTTCAGTAACGGTCTCCTCAGCCAGTGCAATACCCCCTGCCAGCAGACCAAGAGCGGCAACCAGGGCCAGCAAATAACGTTGTACTGTTTGATACATGATCTCTTCTCCCTTTTCAGTAACACCCTTACTTATGTAAAGG
>JBOFSC010000538.1:0-1707 GCA_051651345.1 Enterobacteriaceae bacterium | reverse complement strand
AGCTCTGGTGCTCAAACCCCTGCTCCGGGCGCTGGAAGGAGGCGGTCATCTCCATCAGCAGTTCCTGCTGCTGTTGTGCGCGTATTTGTCGGGTGCTGAAACTATGCCCGTCACGCAGATTATCCACATGATAAGTAATGGGAATATCGCTGCTGGCCGGGCGTAGAAAGTAGCAGTGAAAGGAGTGTATCTGCCGTTCAGCAGGCATTGACTGTTTAGCGGCATACAGCGCCTGGCCGATCAGTTGGCCGCCAAAGACCTGTGGCAGCCCCAGGTTTTGATTCTGTCCCTGATAGCAATCGTCATCTGTCTGCTGCAGGCAGAGCAGATCCAGCAGAGAAGTGAGTTGTGGATTCATAGTTCACCGAAAAAAGTTTACCGCGAAAGCCATCAAGGCTGCCAGCTATAACGTTTAAGATCGATTCTCTCTGTTGTATCAAAACAGATGCCTTCTTGTTTTAACAGTGTGAGCTGTTTCTGGTAGCTCTCCCCAGTCAGGGAGATCCTGCCCTGATGATTAATTACCCGGTGCCATGGCAGGGTTGAACCCGCAGGCAATCGACTGAGTAAACGTCCGATTTGCCGGGCCGCCCGAGGCGAACCGGCTAACTGCGCCACATTACCATAGGTGAGCACTTTGCCCGGTGGAATCGCCGCCACAACCGTGTATACCCTTTGTGATAGCGGAGCGGAGAGCGGGTCCATGTGAGTCACCTGTATTGAGGATAACGACATCGAGTAAGCCAGCAGAAACAATAAACTGTCTGCTGGCTTTTGTCATCCTCCACTCTGGAAAAAGTGAGGTTACAGCCCGGTATCTACTTTTATAGGTTTAACTCCCCCTGGTTATCGCCGATTAAAGGGCCATCCTCACCGTTTAGGGTAGCAGTGCTGTGGGAGTTGTTGATGATGCCTTGGTTATAGCCAACTAAGGTGCCGCTGGCGATGTCGTCAATCGTGGTGATGGTGTTGCGGCTATAGCTGTCACTTAACTGAGTGGTTGTCTGATTATTACGGTGATAACCTATCAAACCACCGATATAAGATATACCTTCAGTAACAATGCTACCTGACGCATAAGCATTACTTATTTTAGTATTTACTATTGATGACCAGTTATTGCCAACTAATCCTCCTACAGCCAGTTTATAACTTGTGGGAAAATCTTTACTTACACTGGCTTCAATATTGCCAGAGTAATATATACTATCCATAAGTTTAAGTGTATTAGTTCCAATTAAACCTCCAACATAAAACCTACCATTAGTGACTATATTTCCAGTAGCAAAAGAGTTTTGTAATATTGGGAATGATGAGTTAGTTGATTGCCCACCATATCCAATTAGTCCTCCAATACTACCATAATGAACTGGATTGTTTTCAGTTTGATATGCGTAAACATCGCCTCGGGCATATGAATTATTAATTGAAATACCTCCATCCAAGTAACCAATCAATCCTCCTGCACGAGACTGTTCCCCTTGTGTCAATGTACTTTCAACACGACCAGTAGCATGGCTGTTTTCAATATACGAATCTTTCCAGAAAGCAGCACTAGCAGAACCTACTCATATGTCATATGTAGGTACTTAAGCTCATAACACATTGATGTACCTTTAATTCATTACAGGGTAAATACTAAGACCTAACGATAGCAACATACTTTTCTGATCTCGCCTGGGATGAGCTCGTTGACCATGAGTCGCA
>JBOFSC010000537.1:0-1700 GCA_051651345.1 Enterobacteriaceae bacterium | reverse complement strand
GAGAAAGACGAGTAACGCGAGATGGCAGGTTGGCGCGTGATGTTGAGACATCCTCTGCTGCGGGGGGTGGCGGGCCTGGTCATGTTGATCTGGCCGTTGTTGATCTGGTTAGGATTCCACTATGGCATCCTCAACTGGCTGTTGTCTGCCATGACGCTGTTGCTGGTGCTGCAGTGTGCGCTGCGTGGCAGACAGCGCCATCCCTTACAGCTTATTCCGGTTGCGGCCCTGATTCTGTGCGCGAGCAGCTTGTTGCTGCGTCAGCATCAATTGCTGCTCTACTATCCGGTGGTGATTAACTCACTGCTGTTTCTGCTGTTCTCTCTCTCGCTTCTGAGTGGCACGCCGATAGTGGAGCGAATCGCCCGTTTGCGCGAGCCGGATTTGCCGCCAACCGCAGTGCGCTATACCCGTCAGGTGACGCAGGTCTGGTGTCTGTTTTTTATCGTCAACGGCACGATGGCTCTGTTGACCTGTCTGCATGCCGATATGACGCTGTGGGCATTATGGAATGGCATGATTTCTTATATCCTGATCGGAGTGCTTATGGCGGGAGAGTGGCTGGTTCGCCGCAGAGTGAGGGCAAGGGCGCAGATATGATACAACACCCCTTACCCCTGGCTGCATGGTTAAGTGCAGATCGCGCGGACGATATGCCTGTCGCCTGGTCAGGGGAGCATCTGTGGACCCTGGCCCAGTTGCGTTATGATGTCAGCCGCTGGACCCAGGCATTAACGCAGCAGCCTGCAGCGCGTTGGGCACTCTGTTTTGAAGATAGCTATCTGTTTATCGTCGCCTTGCTGGCAGTGCTGCACAGTGGCAAAAAACCGGTGATGCCCGGACACTGTCGCAGTGATCTGCTGCAGGAACAGCAAGCCCTGTTTGATGGCATCCTGAGCGACCAGCCTCTGGCCTGTGGTGCGACTCCTCTGCTGTCAGTGTACTCATTCCGTTGTGCTGATCCCATTGAAACGCCATTACCGCCTTTGCCGCCGCAGTGTGCGGTGGAACTGTACACTTCCGGCTCTACAGGGCAGCCCCAGCGGGTGATCAAATCGATTGCCGGTCTGGAACAGGAAGCCAAATTATTGGCCGCCCACTTTGGTGAGCGTCTGGTGGGATGTCGTTTTGTCGCCTCAATAGTGCCACAGCATCTGTATGGACTGACCTTTCGCATCATACTGCCCATGTCGCTGGGGTTGCCGCTGCATGCGGATATGCTCTATTACACAGAGCAGTTAAGTGCATTGCCTCACGGTGAGCGATATGTTTTTGTCAGCAGTCCGGCTTTTCTTAAGCGTCTGGATGAGAGCCTGCAAGCCCCGCCGGTGGAGATGATCTTCTCTGCGGGCAGTATGCTCAGTTGGCAGGATATTCTGGGTGTGCGGCGCTGGTTTGGTATTACGGTGGACGAAATATATGGTAGTACTGAAACCGGTATTCTTGCCTGGCGTTACAGCCAGGCTGAAGATCAACCCTGGACACCTTTTCCTGGCACCTGTTTTCAAGGGGAGGGGGAAGGCTGGCGAGTCGCCTCCACTTTGATTGCGCAGGAGGAGGGGCTGTTGCTGGATGATAATCTCCACTTTAATCCGCAGGGACAATTTCATCTGCTCGGACGTCAGGGGCGGGTGGTGAAAATTGAAGAAAAGCGCGTCTCTCTACAGGAGGTGGAACGTCGCCTGCTGGCACTTGAGGGG
>JBOFSC010000536.1:0-4320 GCA_051651345.1 Enterobacteriaceae bacterium | reverse complement strand
GTGGATAATAAGGGGATTACTCACTGTTTGTGTGTGATCCCCTTTTTTTTAGTTTGTTTGCAGGCTTTGTTTCTGGCCGGGTATGTTAATAAAGGAGATAAGGGAAGCGATAAGCAAGGCCAGAGCACATAACCCGATGGCGTTTTGTCCGGCTCGTTCTACATTATCAGGGTTAACAGAGAGTATTCCATGATAGAGTGCGCCATAAATAGCAATACCCAGGCTGCCCCCCAGGGAGCTGGCCATCTTGAAAATAGCGGTTGCCGAACCGACTTTGCCCGTTGGCGCACTTCTCACCGCAATAGTGGTTGCCGGAGTGGCAAAGATGCCATTACCCAAGCCCATAAAGGCGAACCCTAAAACAACAGCGAAATAGTAAGTGGGCCCCGGTATAAAGGTACAAGCCATCAGGGAGTAGCCTAAAGCCGCTGAAAGCGCTCCTACACACATGGGTAATCTGGCGCCAAAGTAGTGTGCCAGTTTCTCTCCCACCCGAATCATCAGTAAAATCACCACCAGATAACTTAGGGTCATCAATGTGGCATCAAAAGAGCTCAGACCTCGTCCCTGCTGTAGATAAGTAAACAGGATATACATGGCGCCAAGGCCACTATTGAGTAGAAAATTAGCGATAACGGCACTGTTATAGACTTTATTGTTGAAAAGATGCAGATCGATCACTGGGCTGATGTGCTTTTTCTCCACATAGATGAACAGGGGCAGCAAGATAAAAAAGAGAAAGAAGCAAAGGAGGGTTAAAGGATGGTTCCATCCCCATACCGCGCCTCGGGTAATCGCTAAATTGATCGCCAGTAAAGAGAACAAGATCAAAGTAAAGCCCATACGATCAAAGCGGCTGTCTTGCTGTTTATAACGCTGGCTTTCCGGAGCGCCGGAGAGAAAATAGAGGGCTAACAGGGCAATGGGGATAGCCAGCAGGAAAACCCAGCGCCAGCCTAACAAGGTTTCGATAAAGCCCCCAAAGAAGCTGCACAGTCCGGCACTGCCAAAAGAGGACATGGACCAGAAACTGAGGGCACGGGGCTGGTCATCAGCGCAAAAGTAGGTTTTAACGAGAGCCAGAGTGGAGGGCATCACCAGCGCTGCTGAGCATCCCTGTAATAATCGGCCGCTGATTAACATGGTTTGATTGAGTGCCAAACCACAGAGCAATGCCCCTGCGATAGCACACAGAATACTGATCCTGAACATTTTCAGGCAGCCATAACGATCTGCCAGTACGCCAGCGGGAACAATTAATATCGCGGAAACCAGTCCGGAAAAACCGATGGGCAGACTGATGGTGGCAGGGGATAAGTTCAGGCTTTTACTGATTGCCGGGCCCAGTGGTGTCATGGCTAAAGCAAACAGCCAGAAAGTCATCACTCCCAGACACATGCCCAACAGGTACTTATTGGCCTGTTGCAGCGTGGCTTCTTTACTGTTGCTATTAGTCACAGTATCTCCTTGGTTGATAGTCCACTTTTATCTACAAATTTGGTAACAAGATGTAAATAAAAAATTACCCTATTTTCTGTGTATGTTAAATAGCAAAGAGCAAAAAAAGTGAGTTGCCAACAGGTTAAACCATGTTCAGCTTAAACGACGATGGAGCGCATAATCGGGGATTGCAGTGATATCAGCGTTTCGGTGGATTGAATTTCATCGATAGTCTGAATTTTGTTGATGAGAACATCTTGCAGGTCGTCGATAGAGCGGGTCATTATTTTGATAAAAATATTATATTGTCCTGTTGTATAGTGTGCTTCAACCACTTCTGACAGGTTGTTCAGTTTCGCCAGAGCTGTTGGGTAGTCTTTGGCGCTCTTAAGGGTGATGCCGATAAAGCAGCACACATCGTAACCCAGACGCTTCATACTGATTTGTACGCTGGTACCCGTGATGATGCCCGCCTGGCGCATTTTTTCCACTCTGACATGGATAGTTCCTGCGCTGACATTAAAAGTTTTTGCCAATTCGGCATAGGGCGTCCGCGCATTTTCCATTAATGCATTGATAATGCCATGGTCCAGATTATCGATCTGATAAATTTCACGCATAATTTAATACTATTATTGATGGATGTTTAAAAATTATAGCAAAAAAATAGAGTTTCAAAACCATATTGGCAATTTTTATTATTGGATCTTGAATTTTTCCCGGTTTTGGTTGATTAATAATATATCGAGTTTGTACCAGGCCGTTAGAGAGTTATCGTATGAAGCAGAGTTACATCAAGAAGCAGCAACAGATCAGTTTTGTAAAATCCTTTTTTGCCCATCAGCTTGCTAAGCGTCTGCAACTGATCGAGGTGCAGGCCCCTATACTAAGCCGTGTCGGTGATGGCACTCAGGATAACTTGTCAGGAACTGAGAAAGCAGTTCAGGTGAAGGTGAAAAATCTGCCTGATGCCATGTTTGAAGTGGTTCATTCACTGGCAAAGTGGAAGAGAAAAACATTGGGCCGCTTTGGTTTTACCCCCGGAGAGGGACTCTATACCAATATGAAGGCGTTACGTCCTGATGAGGATCGGTTAAGCCCGATTCACTCTGTTTATGTTGATCAGTGGGACTGGGAGCGGGTCATGCGTTCTGATCAACGCAATATTGCCTACCTGCAGGAGACAGTTCAGCAAATTTATGCCGCTATCAAGGATACTGAGCAGGCTGTGGCGCAGCAGTATGGTTTAACGCCTTTTCTGCCGGAACAGATCCATTTTATTCACAGTGAAACATTGCTACAGCGATATCCGGATCTGGATGCAAAAGGACGCGAACACGCCATAGCTAAGGAGTTGGGCGCGGTCTTTATCATCGGTATTGGTGCCACTCTTTCAGATGGCAAGATGCATGATAAGCGGGCACCGGATTACGATGACTGGATAACACCGGGTCTGACGGAACTGGCAGGATTGAACGGCGATATCATCGTCTGGAACCCGATACTTGAGGATGCTTTCGAAATATCTTCTATGGGGATCAGAGTGTCGCCTGATTCACTGCAGCAACAGTTAGAAATCTCCTGCAATCAGGAGCGCCTTGAATTTGACTGGCACCAGTCTCTGGTTAAAGGAGAGATGCCGCAAACCATTGGTGGCGGTATTGGTCAGTCCAGACTGGTGATGTTGCTGTTACAACAACATCATATCGGTCAGGTTCAGTGCGGTGTCTGGCAGCCGGATCTGCATGATAAAGTGGAGAGTTTGTTATAACGGTGATTTTACCTCAGGGGCTGCAGTCCCCTGGGGTTCTTCTTCATCTTTGCCTGACCTTTCCTGCCAGTAACTCCAGACCATCATTTTTCTTTAAAAAGATAAAAATCCCGGTTGAAATCAGGGTAAGAGATGCCATGGTGGCGAAGGTGTAGTGGAAATGGTCAATAACGGAACCGGTAACATGGGTGGTATAGAGCTGCAATACAATGGCACTGATAGCAATACCAAAACTCATAGACAACTGTTGTGTGGCTGACAGTACCGTATTACCCATGCTGGCCCGGTTATTGGGTAATCCCCCCAGTGTCAGGGTATTAATAGCAGTAAACTGCAGTGAGATAACAAAACCAAAAACGAACAGAATCAAGGCGATCAGCCAGTAAGGCATGGCTGGCGTGTAGATGGAAAATATCAGAATATTGAAGGCAATAATAGCTGTGATACAGAGCAGAGATAAACGGAAACCGAAGGTATTTATCATGCGAATGGTGAAGGACTTCGCCACTATCGACCCCATAGCCAGGGGAGCCATCAGTAATCCGGAGGTCAGGGGGGAATATTTAAACCCCACCTGAAGCATCAGGGGCATTAGAAAAGGGATACTGCCGGTCCCCAGCCGGGAAAAAATATTACCGATGATGCCGATAGAGAAGGTTCTTGTTTTAAACAGATCCAGATTGATCAAGGGTGTCGCATTTTTTCTGGCATGGCGCATATAGAGCAGCAGCAGAAGTATTCCAAATGGAATCATCATAATGACATAGTATAGAGGGAACTTATTTTCGCCGGATAACTCGATTCCGGAAGAGATAAAAAAGAGTCCTAAAGCAAACAGTAAAAAACCTCGGGCATCAAAAGGGGTTCTTACGCCTTTAAAATTGGGCATATAGCGCAGTGCGCAGAGGATACCAACGATAGCGATAGGAATATTGATCAGGAAGATCCAGTGCCATGTGGCATAAGTGACTAATTATACGTAGGATCTTTAGGATCAACCAACTGATAACGATAGAAAAAATGACGTATTTTTAGAAAAAAGAGTGGAAAGTGTGCTGTGATCATGATCAAATGATCATTCGCCAAAACAACCAACACAACCAACACAA
>JBOFSC010000535.1:0-4173 GCA_051651345.1 Enterobacteriaceae bacterium | reverse complement strand
TTTTTGAATTGCTGACGACGACAGCGCGGTGGTCCCACCTGACCCCATGCCGAACTCAGTCGTGAAACGCCGTAGCGCCGATGGTAGTGTGGGGTCTCCCCATGTGAGAGTAGGGAATCGTCAGCAATTCAAAAAGCAGCTACAGAAGCAGAAGTCAGTAGAGATATTTATCTGACTCCTGTATCCTGAAGCCTGTTATCAGATATGGAGCGGTAGTTCAGTTGGTTAGAATACCTGCCTGTCACGCAGGGGGTCGCGGGTTCGAGTCCCGTCCGTTCCGCCATTCAGATATCAGAGGTCAGATATCAGATATCAGACATCAGAGTTAGAGCACATCTGAAGTCTGATATCTGACCTCTGAATAGGGGCGTAGTTCAATTGGTAGAGCACCGGTCTCCAAAACCGGGTGTTGGGAGTTCGAGTCTCTCCGCCCCTGCCATCTATCTCCATAGTATTCCTCCTTTATCGTTGCCTTATCTTAACTCTTCTCCCTCAGACTGTTGACTGAATAGCGTATGAATTAACTCATTCTGGGTACTGTTTTTATACCAGACGGCATATACGGAGCAGGTGAACCTGGCAGAGCTTTTGTCCATTTTAAGATCCGGATAACTTTTAGCCCACTTAACGGGAAGAAAAGTATATCCACCGCTGCTTTTCAGTAACTGGCGTGCCAGCTGTGCAGAACCGGTCGATAACAGGGCTGATGCGGTGTCCGTCAAAACAAAGTCGTTATTCCACTCCACATGAATATAAGGTGGCTTCTTATGGTGTACGGCTTTGCGGGCACTGAATTTTGTCAGTGATAATTCCCCTATCTGGACGGATTGCAGTTCATCTATTTTGCTGGCCTCGGTGGTCACCAGCACATCGATCTCTCTTTGGTGGAGTTGATCGAGCAGCGTGCTACGATCCGCCATTTTGCTCTCCATCTGTAGCGCAGGATAAAGTCGACAGGCCTGCTCTACCCAGGGTATCAACAGCGTCTCCCACAGGAAACCCTGAGCCCCGACAGAGATGCTCATCTGCTCTGTAGCCACTATTTTCTGGCAGGCTTCTTGCCATGTGGCGATTAATTTTTCAGCGAACGGCAGCAGATTTTTGCCCGCAGAGGTCAGATGAATATTATTACGCTGACGGGTAAAAAGTATCACACCCAACTGATTTTCCAGCTGCCGGATACGAAAACTGATAGCAGATTGCGTCAGATAAAGCGATTCAGCTGCCCTGCTGAAGTGGCGTGTACGGCTCACTTCCAGGAACGTTTTCAATAAGTCGATATCCATAAATCCTCCATTTAAATTTCTAATCATGACAATTTAAATATTTTGTTTTACAGCTTGTCAAGGCTAACTAATACTCCGCGCCATGAAATTCAAGATCGACAAATCCCAGGAGGGTTTTAGATGGCGGAGAGCTTTACCACGACAATTCGTTTTTTTGACAATAAAAACTATCCGCGAGGGTTTTCTCGTCATGGTGATTTTACAATTAAGGAGGCTCAGTTATTAGAACGTGTAGGTACTGCTTTAAATGAGCTGGATGCAGGCAAACGTCAGCCGATAACTGAAGAAGAGACCCTGTTTGTGGCCACCTGTCGGGGAGAGCGCCAGGCGCAGACAGAAGTGGAAAAAGTGTGGGCAAAATATCTCACTCGGGTGCGTAAGCCCAAAAAGTTTCATACCCTGTCCGGCGGTAAGCCGCAGATAGATGCTCTGGACGAATTTTCTGATTCCGATGAGTAAAGGGGCGCAAGCCCCTTTTTTCATCCCAGGGATTTGTGGAGTTGCAGTAAAAATCGGTCCATACAGCGGTAGCTGAGCGCCTCAGCCAGATGATGACGCTGGATAGTATCCTCATTCGTGAGATCAGCCAGGGTGCGGGCCACCTTCAGAATACGGTGCCAGGCACGTACAGATAACCCCAGCTTAATCAGGGCATTTTCCAGAAATGTCGCATCATCAGGTGTCAGGGTGCAGAAAACATCGACTTCATTACTGTTAAGCAGGGCATTGATTTTACCCGCGCGCGCCTGCTGCTTCTCTCGCGCCAGCAGAACCCGACTCCTCACCTGCTGACTATTTTCTCCTGTGACACGTTTTTGACTGAGCAGACCATGGGGTAGCATAGGGACTTCGATTGAGAGATCGAAACGATCGAGAAAAGGGCCAGACAATCGGTGCAAATAGCGCATAACCTGTTGTGGCTGAGTCCGGTTAAACGGCCCCTGATAGTGCCCCGTCGGGCTGGGATTCATGGCGGCAATCAGCTGTATTTTGGCCGGGAATGTCACTTTAGCAGTGGCTCTGGAGATGATCACCTCGCCGGACTCCAGGGGTTCGCGCAATGAATCCAGCACGCGGCGTTCAAATTCAGGTAATTCATCAAGAAACAACACCCCATTATGGGCCAGGGAGATCTCTCCGGGGCGGGGTAAACTGCCGCCACCGATCAGGGCTGCCATGGACGCACTATGGTGAGGGGCCCTGAATGGCCGTTGACGCCAATTTTTATCAATATCTCTCATCCAGATAAGGGTATGGATTGCGGCGCTTTCCAGCGCCTCCTGATCGCTTAATGGCGGTAATAAAGTGATCAGGCGACTGGCCAGCATGGTTTTACCCGTACCCGGAGGGCCCAGCAGCAACAGATTATGTCCCCCTGCGGCGGCCACCTCCAGCGCCCGCTTCGCCTGCTCCTGACCAATAATATCCTGCAGATCGCCTTGTGAATCATCCACAGTAGTCGTCACCTGCGCTGTAGTGGCTGTCAGTGACAGCTCATTATGCAGGTAGCCGCACACCTCCAGCAGATGCGAGGCCATCAGTTGGGTGCCCTCTGAGACCAGGCTGGCTTCAGGGCCATTTTCCCGGGCAATGATAAGCCCCCTGCTCTCTTTCCATGCCGCCAGAGCCGCAGGAATCACGCCACAGACAGGACGCAGCTCACCAGACAGGGCCAACTCCGCCAGAAACTCCAACTCAGTAACCCGTTCTCCTGGGATCTGCTCTGAGGCCAGTAAAATACCGATGGCAATAGGCAGATCGAAGCGCCCACCCTCTTTGGGCAGATCTGCCGGAGCCAGATTCACGGTGATACGTTTAGCCGGAAAAGTAAAACCACTATTGATCAGCGCGCTACGAACTCTGTCCCGTGCCTCTTTGACGGTGGTTTCCGGCAGACCCACCAGACTAAAGCCGGGCAGACCATTGCTGATATGGACTTCTACAGAGACCGCCGGGGCCTGAATGCCGATAGAGGCACGGGTATAAACAACAGCTAGAGCCATGATAATGTTCCGCAAGAGATAGCCATAACCTATCTTGCCCTGAATCAGTCGATGACAGAGCAGGCAAACACGGATTTAGCAGAGCAGTTCGCACACTTTGCTGTAACAGAAAGTCCAGGCAAAAATAGGGTGTAATCCATTTCGCAGATCAGGACTTTTATTTCACTATAAATCAATGGGTTTTATCAGGCGTCGACCAGAGTTGTTAAAAAAGAAGTTGTCAGGGAGGATTAATCTATGGTAAGTCTGTATGCAATTTCGATACAGAACAGGTCAATATCAGTTTAAAACTATGAACGCTCACACTCTACTGGCAAGCCTCATTATTAGCGTGGTGGTGATTATACCAGCGTGCGGGGCTGCTGTGTGGCGAGAGGCGTAAACAAACCTGAGTCACTCAAAAAAACCCCCCGCACTGAAAAGTCCGGGGGGTTTTTTTATGGCCATTTTCGTGGGATGAAAAGAGAGAGGGGAAGACAATGACAGGGGCGCAGTGGGTTATTCATATATTACGGGAGCAGGGGACGGATATCGTCTTTGGCTACCCAGGCGGTGCAATTATGCCGTTATATGATGCGTTGTATGATGGTGGGATTGAGCATGTGTTATGCCGTCATGAGCAGGGAGCGGCGATAGCCGCCATTGGATATGCCCGGAGTAGCGGTAAACCCGGCGTCTGTATGGCGACTTCCGGGCCAGGGGTGACCAATCTGATCACCGGTCTGGCCGATGCCTTGCTCGATTCTGTTCCCCTTGTGGCGATTACCGGTCAGGTCGCTTCTCCCTTGATCGGCACAGATGCTTTTCAGGAAGTCGATGTCCTCGGGTTATCTCTCGCCTGTACCAAGCACAGCTTTTTGGTGGAATCCCTGCAGGAACTCCCC
>JBOFSC010000534.1:0-10352 GCA_051651345.1 Enterobacteriaceae bacterium | reverse complement strand
TCAGTTAGTGATGGTGATGATCGACCTGATTGTGGAGTGTATGGACATTCCCAACCGGGACGAACTGGTGAAACGTATCCGTCAGGTGACCGGTCAGCGCGACCCGGATGCGGAAGAACCAACCCAGGAAGAGATTGCCATGGCGCAGCAAAAGGCAGAGCAACAGGCATTACAACAGCGGATGATCATGGCAGAGCTTCAGGGCAAAGAAGCCAAAGCGATGCGCGACAGTGCCGATGCGCAAAGAATAGCGGTACAGGCACAGAAACTGCTGGCAGACCTCAGTGGGGTCAATGTACAGACCCAACTGGCGGCCCTGAAAACGGCCCTCTCGATGTTACAGGTTCCACAGGCGGTGCCGGTGGCCGACAAGGTCCTTAAAGAGTCTGAATTTGTCTCCCGCAGTGAGCGGGAATACCGGCAGCGACAGGCCATGGCACAACAGGAAGCTGCCCTACAACAGAGTGAGAATCCCAATGAAATACAGTGATGAAGAACTGGCCCTGCTGACCGATGAAGAGAAAGCCGATTTACTGGAAGAGGAAGAAGAGTCCCTGCCAGGTGAAGATGATGATATGGATGATACAGAGAATACAGAGGACTCTTCTCCTGAAGCACAATCCGCCCCACAGGAGCAAGAAACTGCGCCAGCCCCGCCGGAAGAGAGCACGGCTCCCACTGCAGAGAATCTGGCGCGCGAACCGGTACAGATAGCCCCGCAACCGCTGTTTAACGCCGTTGATACCTCCGCCATTGATGAACAGCTTAAGGCGCTGGAGCAGCAGAAAGCCGCTATTCTGCGGGCGTTTGAAGAGGGAGAAATGGAAGCGGCAGAATATCAGCGGGCACTGGATAAGCAGATGGACGAGTGGTTTAACTTAAAGAGCCAGATGCAAAAAGCCGAGCTGGTAAGGGAGGCCACCGAAAACGAAGCCATCCGCCGCTGGAATGAGGATGTCGCCGATTTTCTCACTGAACACCGGGAGATTGCTGATAATCCGATTCGCTATGCCGCGCTGGACAATGCGGTCCGCATCCTGGCCGCCGATGAAGCCAACCAGGGCGTGTCCAACACCCGGTTGTTGCGTATGGCCTGGCAGCAATACTGCGATGCCTTTCCTTCTTTGCAGACCCCTGAACCCCCCAAACCCGTGCAACCCAAAGCCCCGCCCGTGGACAAAGCGGAGATCCCGCCGGTTCTCGCCAGAGTGCCTGCTGCGGAAATCAACGATACCGATGACGGACAGTTTGCCGCACTGGAGCGACTGTCTGAAACCGATCCGCTCTCCTATGAAGATAAGCTGGCGACCCTTTCTGAGGCAGAGCGGGAACGCTATCTGATGGGGGCATGATGCTGAAAGTAGATCTGAAGGTCGGGGAAACGCTGATTGTGGGGGAAGCGTGGATCACCGTGAACGCCAAATCAGGCCGGATGACCCGTCTGACGATAAAAGCGGACAGGTCGGTGCCTGTTCGCAAGCTGGAAACCCCGGCGGGATATCCCGCCATCATTTGTAACAAATAACTCAATCCCTGACAGCGCAAGAGTGTTGTCGATGAATCACCATCGAGGACACTCCCATGGCACATACCCTTATCCCCTTTGGCGACCCCAAAGCGGTCAAACGCTGGTCGGGCACGTTGTTTCTGGACATCGCCAAAAAATCCTATTACGAGCGTAAGTTCGTCGGCACCTCTGACAATGCCGTTATTCAGCGTTTAACTGAACTGGATAACGCCGCAGGGGATATGATTTCCTTTGACCTCTCTGTGCAGCTTCGCGGAGAACCCGTCTACGGGGATGCCACCGCAGAGGGCACTGAAGAAGCCCTTAAATTCTTCACCGATGAAATTATTATCGACCAGATCCGCCACCCGGTGAGTCTGGGCGGTAAAATGACCCGCAGGCGCACGGTGCATAATTTAAGAACCACCGCCAGAGCCCGTCTGAGTGATTACTTTGCGCGTCTGATAGATGAATTTATGTTTATCTATCTCTCCGGCGCGAGAGGGATCAACAAAGACTTTATCGAAACGGTGAGCTGGAAGGGACATGCCAGTAATCCTGTCCAGCCCCCGGATGAAGATCACCTGATGTATGGTGGCAGCGCGGTCAACCTTAAAACGCTGACCCAAAATGACATCATGAGTCGCCTCACTATCGAGAAAGTCGTCACCCGCGCCAAAACCCTCTCCAGCGAAGATACGGATAACACCCATATGGTGCCGGTCACCATCAACGGCGAAGGCCATTATGTGTGTGTGATGCACCCGTTCCAGGAGCACCAGCTTCGCACCACGGATGAAAAGGGCTGGCTGGAAATTCAGAAAGCGGCGGCCTCTGCCGAAGGGCGCAATAACCCGATATTCAAAGGGGGCCTGGGGATGATTAACAACTGCGTGCTGCACTCCCACAGCAATATCATCCGCTTTAACAATGGTGGTGCGGGCGGGGATTTACCTGTGGCCCGCGCCCTCTTTATGGGCCGCTAGGCGGGCGTGATTGCCTACGGCACTGACGGCGGACTGCGTTACGAATGGACAGAAGAGAAAAAGGATTACCGCAACAAGGTGTCTATTCTCTCCGGCACCATTATTGGCATTAAAAAGTGTCGTTTCAACCAGCGCGATTTTGGTGTGCTGGCCATCGACACCTATGCCGCTGACCCCACCAGAGGAGACCAGTAATGTTAATTCAAACCACCCACGGCACGGGCGTGACGGCCACCCCTTCTCCGGTTTATGTGGGCACCGTCACCGGCGTTAAGATCCTGTTTAAAGTGCACTGCAAAACCGGCGATATTATTGAACTGGGCATGTTACCGGCTTTCTGTCAGTTAATTGATGTCAAACTGATGGCAGAGGAGTCTGCTGCTGAGCCGGTCAATATCAAAATGGATGTGGGGTTAATGTCCGGCTCTCCGGGAGAGAACGATCCGGCCCGCACCTGCGGCAATGAAATTTTTGACGGTCTGGACTTCAGCGGCAAAATTGTGATGCCACAAACCTCCCGCCTGTTCTTTATTGCCCCGTCAGACAGGGATCGCAGTATCGGCATGAAGATCCTCAGTGATGTGCCCAAAGACACCCTGCTGATGTTTATTGCCGAATATCTGGAGTAGCGTGATGCAGATACAGTGCAAAATTCATCGCCTGCGCGGCACCGTGGTGGCCCTGGGCAGTGCGCTCTACACCTTCCTGCCGGAGAACGACAATGTGGCTGAGGTGAGCGACCCGGCCCATATTGAGCTGCTGCTCTCCATTCCTGAAGGGTAGCAAAAGGCGGCACAGGGTATGGTGCATCCGGAGCCGGAAGAGACTGGCGGGGACAGGGAAGAACAAACGCCCCCGGCGGCCTCAGTTAAGGCCGCGAAAGCGCCTGTCAGACGGGGCCGTAAACCCAAAGCCAAATCCAGGTCAAAAGCCAAATGAAAGCAACAGAGGTGATAACACGGGCCGCCCATATCCTTAATGACGACGATCCCCTGTATGTGCGCTGGACAAAACCGGAGCTGTTTCGCTGGCTCAATGATGGGGCCACCGCCATTGTTGAACGCAAACCCTCTGCATTGATGCGCTTTGCCCCCCTTGAACTTGAGGACGGGGCATTACAACGAATTCCGCCGGACGGGATACAACTGATTGCCGTGGTGCGCAATCTGCCTGGAAGGGCCATCACCAAAGTGTTCCGCGCCCTGATGGATGAAGTTGATCCCCTGTGGTATGACGGAAAGAGAGCCAGCCGTATTCTGCACTATATGCAGGATGATTCGATGCTGAAACCCTTTTATGTTTACCCGCCCGCAAGGGAAGGTATCCGTATTGAAATCTGTTACTCCGCCTCTCCGCCTGAAGTCACAGAGGAAGAGGACGAGCTGCTGCTGGCCCGTGAATATATCTCGCCGCTGGTGAGCTTTGTGCTTTACCGGGCATTGTCAAAGGATTCTGAATACGCCAATCCGCAACTGGCTGCACTGCACTTGCAGGCATTCAATGAAGCCCTGGGGTCAGCGACAGCGGTTGCCACGGCGAGCAAACCGGAGACAGGCAATGACTGAGCTGACCGAATTTCTGCCCGGCCTGCGTGAGCGGGTGCCGGGGTGCCCTGAACCGGTGATGTTAAATGCGCTGCGGCAGGCTGCCATTCGTTTCTGCGAGCGAACCCTGCTGTGGCGCGGGGGTGACCGTTTTGAACTGGCAGGGGACTGTGAATTTGTCTGCGTTCCGGCCAATGCCCATCTGGTCCGGATTGAATCAGCCACCCTTGATGGTGAAACGCTGATCCCCGTTTCCCTGCATTCACTGGACCGGCATCTTCCCGGCTGGCCTGAAATGAAGGGAAAGGGTCTTTATATCACGCAGCTTGTCCCGGACTCAGTCAGGGTGGTGCCCGCCTGTGAAGGTTGTCTTACCCTGCGCCTGATACTAAAACCGTCAGAAGATGCAGAGGTTCTACCGGATTTTCTTTTTACCGCTTACCGGCAGACCCTGATTGACGGCGCACTGGGTGAGCTGCTGCTTCTGCCCAAACAGCCTTTTACCAGCGCGGAACAGGCGATGTTCTTCAGCAGCCGTTTTAACCAGACCGTGGCAGAACTTTTTGTTCAATATCTCCGGGGACAGCAAAATGCCCCGTTACACTCCACCGCACACTATTTTTAGGGGGCACCATGTCCGGCGCATCCACCTGGACCATGAATCATATTCTTGGCAGTCTGCTGCGGGGGCAGACGTTCCCGTCACCCGTCAGGGTCTATATTGCGCTGCATACGGCAGACCCCGGCACCAGTGGCAGTAATGAGGTCACTCTCACGCTCTGGCCCGCCTATGTGCGCAAGGATGCAGCAGAGGGTACTGCAGCAGAAAACGGCTTCAGTGAACCCAGCGAAGGGGTCAGTCAGAACACCCTGCAACTGATGTATCCGGTGCACAATGGGGCCGGTAATCTGACGGTGAGTCACTGGTCGTTATGGGACAGTGACAGGGGCGGTAATCCGCTACTCTTCGGAACGCTGGAAACCCCCAGAACCGTCCAGCCCGGTGATGTGTTTGTGATTGATACAAAGAGGCTCACCGTCAGGGTGTCATAAATGAACACCGCTCAGATGAATGGTGTGGTGCTTAACGGCGACAGAGGGATTTATGCCTCCTGCGGCAGCAGTGGCATTGAGTTTGCATCACAGGCAGCAGCAGATATCTGGATACCTTCAGGTGAGGGGCATAGTGAAGTCGTTGTGACCGGTGCCCTGACTGAACATATCAGCCACGGGGTTTCTCCGGCCCTGTCGTCAGAGTTCTCCCTTAAGGGAACGCTGTCAGCCTTTAAGCGCATTACCCCTGAAAGCAGCGTGCTGATTGAAATCCACTGCGGATTTTTTGCCGGACTTTATGTCACCCTGGAGGGTGATACCGGCTTCCATTTCAGCAGTTCATTGTGGAGTTATAAATTCTCCAGACCGTCCGGAATGGGAAAAACAGAGTTTCATTCCGCTATGGCGGGCAATTTATTTCATTCCACCCGCTTTAAAACCGGGGACATCACTTTTGCGCAAAGCCTCGAACTTCAGCGTGGCACCCCGGTACAGGGACGCGCTGCCCTTATCTGGCTGAACGGGCGTTGTCGTATTGAACGCGCCGGAACACACCGCCCCCGGCTGAGGTCTGATATCGGCTTCACTCCTGGATGTACTGCATATCTTGTGCATTATGGCATTGAGGGAAAGACCACTTTCAGCCTGGACAGCAGCGGACAACTGTGCACCAGTACCAGAATGCCCCTGGCCGGTCTCGCGACCCTGAATATCACACCACGCAGTCAACTGCGTATTCTTCATCTTCACCGGATAAGTGGTCAGTCAGAACTTAAGTTCTGCGCCTTTACCGCACCAGGAATCCCGACCCTGCCCGGTGACTTTTATGCCGCGCCCGCCTGCAGGGTACTTATGGTTTCGCCTGAACCCCGAACGGTTAATATCTCAAAAGAGCACCGACCATGAACCCCGTTTGCCTTCGCAAGAAACCCTCTGATGTGCTGGATTACGATGTGGATTTCAGCCGCTGGCTGCCTGAAGGGGATACGATTTTAACGGCTGAAGTCACCGCCAGAGGCATTAAGGTCGAATCGGTCCTGACTGAAACGCCGGTGGTTAAAGTATGGCTGTCGGGAGGGGAGCCAGTTCGTTCATATCCTGTTACCGTTACCGTCCTCACGCAGCAGGGCCGTAAAAAATCAGTCTGTTTTATGCTGCGCATCACTGCCTGCCGGAAGTCACGCCATGACCATTTTACTGAAAAATAACGCTGCCGGAACCCTGGCGACCGGGCTTAATGTGACAGACACCGTGCTCACCCTCAAACCCGGCGATGGTGAATTGTTTCCGCAACCGGATGAGGGCGACTGGTTTCCGGTCACCGTGGTGCAGTCGGATGGTCAACTGGAGGTGATGAAAGCGCAGGCACGCAGCAGCGATAATATCACCGTTGTGAGAGGCCAGGAGGGCACCGTCCCCCTGCCGTTCTCTCCGGGCGACAGGGTCGAACTGCGTCTTACCGCTGCCGTGATGGATCACCTGCTGACGTTAACTGCAGAAGATATTGGCGCTTATCCGCTCTCCGGCGGCGAGATCAAAGGAGCGGCACAAATTCGGGGTCACCTGGATGTCCACGGGCCGGTCATGGCCTATGACTCCCTTCTCGGTATCCAGTCCGACAGCCGTCTGCAACTGCGTCTGTTAAACGGGGACGGTACGCTGCGTGGCGTGATATATGCCGATCCTGCCGGGGATGGACTGCATGTTGACAGCGGCAAAGGTAAAGAGTTTATCCTGGCAGAGACCGGGAAATTACATGCGCCGGATGCACTCCATGCCGGAGAAGCGGTGCTGGCAACGGATGGCAACATTACCGGTAAAGTCTGGGACGGTTCCCTCTTTGACTATATCAACACCGCTTATGAGGCCCATATCCCGGTGGGTATTCCCGTCCCCTGGCCGCTTGCCACAGCGCCTGCAGGGTGGGTCAGTTGTGACGGTCGCAGCTTTGATAAAGAAAAATACCCAAAACTGGCAAAGATTTATCCGGGCGGAACACTGCCGGATTTACGGGGCGAGTTTATCCGGGGATGGGATAACGGCAGGGGCGTTGATCCGGGACGGGATCTGCTTGGCTGGCAGGGAGATGAATTAAAATCGCACGAGCATGTGTTCTAGGCATGGCACCGTGGCGGGAACCAGGGCGGCTCCAATAATGTCACCTGGGTTCAGGGTGACAGAAGAGACTACCCCATAGCGGCAGCGGGCGGGAGGGAAACCCGTCCCCGCAATCTCTGCTTTAACTACATAGTGAGACTGGCATGATAACTCATCGGGACGACGAAACGGTTGATGCCGTGTTTGATGCCGAAACCGGCTTTTGCACAGCAGAAGGTTGGGTCACGGTGCACTACACCGAACTCCGGTACCGGGAGTATACCGGCAGCCGCCGGGAATATATTCCGGTTGGGGTAACCCTGCCTGCAGGGGGCTACATCGATGCGCCCCAGGCTCCTGAGCCCGGCATTGCCATTTGCCGCAGTCACGATGCAAAGGCATGGGAGTACCTGCCCGATCACCGGGGGAAAACCGCATGGAAAACGGACAGCCGTGAGCCATTTACCGTGACCGCCCCCGGCGAACTGCCCACCGGAACCACCCTGCTTGCGCCTGCCACCGCATTCGACCACTGGAACGGCAGCGCGTGGGTCACTGATACAGAGGCCATGAAAGCAGCGGCGATGGCAGAGGCTTCAGAAGAAAAGACTCACTTACTGCTGCAGGCTGATATGACGATCCGAATCCTGCAGGATGCGGTGGATCTCGGCATCGCCACGGATGACGAGGCGGCGCAACTGATTGCCTGGAAAAGATACCGGGTCCTGCTGTCCAGGGTAGATACCTCTTCGGCCCCTGATATTCTCTGGCCGGTTCCACCGGATGGCCCCTGATGCCTGCGCTGCGTTTTATCGGTTTTATCGGAGAAATCCCCCGACTGCTGCCCCGTCTGCTGCCGGAGATGGCTTCCCGCTCTGCCTTTAACGTACGCCTCAGTGACGGCGGCTTAACCCCGGTCCGGGAGAACCGTCTGGTACACCACTTCAGTGACGCCCCGGAGGCAGGGTATCAGACGATTTACCGCCACAAAAGGCAGTGGCTGGCCTGGCGGGGCGTGGTTCATGCCGTGCCGGGACCGGTTGCCCAGGACCGTCTTTATCTTACCGGGGACGGCAGGCCGAAGGTGCGTGTGGGAAATACCTTTTACGATCTTGCCGTGAAGCGGCCTGACAGTGCGCTTAAGGGAGAGGCCACGGGAGAACCGATCAAAGACGAGGTCACAACCCGCCTCTATGTTTACACCCAACTGCGGGTCCTGCCTGACGGGGTGGAGGAAGAGTCCGAACCCTCCCCGGCGAGTAACGAAATCTTATGGAAACCGGGGCAGCGTGTGCAGCTCACCGGATTTACTGCCCCTGAAGGGATAAGCAAACAGCGTATTTACCGGATGCAGAATGCCCGCTTTTACTTTATCGCTGAACGTCCGGCATCACCTTACCCCTTTATTGACGATATCCCACTGGACAACATCGTCGAGCCGTTGCGCAGCACAAGCTGGAACGCCCCGCCAGACACACTCAGCGGTTTAATTGCCCTGCCCAACGGCATGATGGCGGGGTTTACCGGGAAAACCCTCTGCTTCTGTGAGCCCTGGTATCCCCATGCCTGGCCTGAAAAATATCAACTGACAACCGATTATCCCATCGTGGGCCTGGGAGCCTATGCCTCCACCCTGGTGGTGATGACCACAGGGAATCCCTATATTGTCTCCGGCACCTCTCCGGATTCGATGGTGATGGAACGCACAGAAGTCAATCTGCCCTGTATCAACGCCAGAGGCATTGTGGATTTGGGCTATACCATTGCTTACCCTTCCACCCATGGTCTGGTGGTGGCTTCACAAAGCGGGGCTCAGCTTGCCACGATGAATCTGATCACCGCCCAGGGCTGGCAGCAGCTTAACCCGCCGATGATGATTGCAGGGCAAATTAACGGGCGTTATCTGGCCCGCTATCAGTCGCTCTCTGTCAGCGGGCGCAACCGTCAGGGTGTGATGCTGATTGATATCTCCGGCGAACAGCCGTATATCATCCGCACCGATGACCGGCCTGAAGCGTTCTGGTACGACATTGAAAGCAGCGCGCTCTATTTTCTGGAAGCGGGCAATGTGTATGAATGGGATGCCCCCGGCAGACCGGCCCGGCCCCTCTCCTGGACATCCCGGCAAATCATTATGCCTAAGCCGTGTAACTTTGGGGCGATACGGACAGAGAAAGAGCGTGAGATGTCAGAGGAAGAAATCGCTGCTATTAAAGAGAAGGAGGACGAAGCCAGGGCATACAACCAGGCGGTCTTTGCTGCCGGAAAGATACAGGGCGAGTTCTCCGGAACAAAGTTCAACACTTTTGTCCTTAACGGCGATGCCCTGCGCCGGGTACTGATACGCCGGGATTACGTACTGGTCAATGTGTACGCCGGAAAAGAGCGCCGACTGGTGGCGAGTATCACCCGAACCGGCAGGCCCGCCCGACTCCCTTCCGGCTTCACTTTCAGTGAATGGGAGATAGAGGTGGGAGCCAATACCACGGTAACCCAAATCACTCTCGCCACCACAATGACGGAGTTAGCGCAATGAAAGACCGTGAATTTGAAAGGCTCAAAGAACAGGTGCAGCAGCTTACCGGAGAACGGGGCGACAGCAGCAGGGCAGCAATCAGGCGGGGTGATATCCCGCCCGTTACGCTTAACTCCCGCCCCGTGACAGAGGTGACGCCGGAGGCGTTCAATCAATTGCTGACAGACATAAACCTTCTGGTTAACACACTAAATGCGTTAAGGAATCTGCAGGTTAACAAGTTGTTCTCCTGATTTTACAGAGAGATGACAGTAGTCAATTCCAGGTATCACAGCAACAGACTCTCAGGAAAATTATTCAGGTCGCAAGAGAAAGCAATAGACTTTACTGTCATCGGTGATGACATCATTAAATACTGGCGGCCTGTTCTGTCACTTGCCCTGACTTTCACAGCTATTATTATTTCTGTCCGCAGGGAGTGGGGATGTTTCGCTGTCCGAACCGTCTTTTTACTGCCAGGGTGGAAGCCGTTTTGCCTGTGAACTAATGATAAATCATATGTAGGTACTTAAGCTCATAACACATTGATGTACCTTTAATTCATTACAGGGTAAATACTAAGACCTAACGATAGCAACATACTTTTCTGATCTCGCCTGGGATGAGCTCGTTGACCATGAGTCGCAAAA
>JBOFSC010000533.1:0-2048 GCA_051651345.1 Enterobacteriaceae bacterium | reverse complement strand
GGGCGGAAAACTCCCTCACCGCGACAGTCACTATGATAACGAAAATGCAAAAACTCTTTGGCTCGGGCTATCCTGGCATCAGCACGCCATCCGGGCGCAGCGGAGCAGTCTATCTGCCGCCCGAGAATGCGATTCAGGGAATCGACACCCAGGGTGATCTGACGCACTAATTCCGCTTCGCTCCAGCGATGGGCATTGGCCTGCCAGCCATGGTGATCCCAGGCATGCAGACCGATTTCATGCTGCTCGCTGTCGGTATCACGCATGATGGCACCGAGATGGTCACCAATGCATTTGCCCGGCCAGGCGGTACCTGCCAGCAAAATATCCCAGCCGTACAGCGAGGCCGCATTGGAGCGCAGCATCTTCCACAGAAAACGCGGTTTCAGCAGGCGCCACAAATGGCGGCCCATATTATCCGGGCCGACGGAGAAAAAGAAGGTGGCCTTGATCTGGTGTCGTGCCAGAATCTGCAACAACTGAGGAACCCCGTCACGGGTTCCTCTGAAGGTATCCACATCAATACGTAAACCGACTTTATTCATGGTCGTCGTTATTCATGATTGTCGCTGGCTGTGTCTAAATCTGTTAAAAAGAAGTCGAGAGTCTTTTTAACCGTTTCTTCAATGGCGATGGTCGGCTGCCACGCCAGCAGGCGACGCGCATTGTCGATGCTGGGGCAACGATGGGAAACATCCTGATAACCGTCACCATAAAAAGAACGGCTCTCCACCACTTTAATCCCCGCCAGAGGAGGGAACTGATGGCGCATCGGATGTTGCTCAAACTGACTGACCAGCATCTCCGCCAACTGACGGATACTGGCTTCGTTCTCCGGATTACCAATATTGATAATCTGGCCATCGCAGTTACTGTTTTTGTTTTCAATAATGCGGAACAGGGCTTCAATACCATCATCGATATCGGTAAAGCAGCGTTTTTGTGCGCCACCATCTACCAGTTTAATCGGCGTACCTTCCACCAGATTGAGGATCAACTGGGTGATAGCACGGGAGCTGCCGATACGCGCTGAATCCAAGCTATCGAGGTGAGGCCCCATCCAGTTAAAGGGACGGAACAGGGTGAAACGCAGGCCAGCCTTTTTACCATAAGCCCAGATAATTCTGTCCAGCAACTGCTTGGAGGTGGAGTAGATCCAGCGCTGCTTGCTGATGGGCCCCACGATCAGATTGGAGGTATCCTCATCAAACTCCGCATCGGTACACATGCCATACACTTCGGAAGTGGACGGGAAGATGATGCGCTTATTATATTTCACGCAGTAGCGGACAATACGCAGGTTCTCTTCGAAGTCGAGTTCGAATACCCGAAGTGGATTGCGGGTATATTCGATCGGCGTGGCAATGGCCACCAGCGGCAATATCACATCACATTTTTTAATATGATAGGCAATCCACTCTTCATGGATGGTGATATCCCCTTCAACAAAATGGAAGTTGGGGTGGCCGATAAAACGCCTGATGGCATCAGAGCCGATATCCAGACCGTACACTTCATAGCGGCCATCTTTCAGCAAACGCTCGGTCAGGTGGTTACCGATAAAGCCGTTCACCCCGAGGATCAGCACACGGGTCAGACGCGTTTTGGGCATTGCCTTCGGCCCCAGACGCATACCGCTTACCAGCCCCATCTCCTGAGCCAGTTGTCCGCCACGCACATATAATCCGCTCTGCTGCTGCGCGGCCACGATTTCCAGTGCATCCTGACCACAGGCGATCTGCAAAGGATCGGCTGACAATATCGTCCCCGCTTTTTCCTTGCCTTGATGAGCAATCACTTTGGCCTGCCATACGGTCAGTTGTCGGTCACCGGCAAAGGTGAAGGCCCCCGGATAAGGCATGGTGACGGCACGCACCAGGTTATAGATGCTCTGAGCCGGTTGCTGCCAGTCAATCGCGCCATCGTCGGCAGTGCGACCGCCAAAGTAACTGGCTTTGCTCTCATCCTGAGGGGTCAGGGTGATGGTGTTATTGATAAAGCGAGGCAGTGTCTCCTGCAGCAACTGGCCTGCTGCCGCATCCAGCTTA
>JBOFSC010000532.1:0-4393 GCA_051651345.1 Enterobacteriaceae bacterium | reverse complement strand
GAGGGATTATTCACCCGCTGATCGGCCTACGCCTGCAATACATTATCGCTGAAACGGCTGCTGATAGGGCCCGGTTCCAACAGAGAAACCTGGACACCGGTGCCATGTAGTTCCATCCGCAGGGTATCTGACCACGCTTCCAGCGCGTGTTTGCTGGCGGCATAAATACCCCGTCCCGGCGTGCTGACCAGGCCTAAAACAGAGCTGGTTTGTATAATACGTCCCTCTCGATGTTGCACCATAGAGGGTAACAGCAGGCAGGTTAACTCATGGACGCCAAACAGGTTACTGGAAAACTGCTGCTCAAATTGCTGGCGGCTGATGCTGGTCAGGCGACCATAGACACCATAGCCCGCATTATTAAACAGGGCGTACAGGCGACCATTAGAGAGTGACAGCGTCTTTTCCGCAGCCTGCTGCACGGAGAGCGAGTTATCCAGGTCGAGGGGCACAGGGGTCAGGCCCAACTCAGCCATATGCTCCAGATCCTGCTGTTTACGACAGGCGGCCAGGACCTGATAGCCCCGCTGTTGCAGCCAGAGGGCGGCGGTCAAGCCAATGCCGCTGGAGCTGCCGGTAATTAACACAGTACGTGCAGGGGTCACAGTCCATTCCTTATCAAGATGTTGCAGAGGCGTCGGAGGTCTGGCATGTTTCCAGGGGAAACGCAATTAACTGCTCCCCTTGTGGGGTCACTTTTAACACCGAGCCGCGATCACTATGCCAGTCCCCCAGGACGATACGCCGGGCGGGGTGTCCCTGCACACTCAAATCGTGCTGCGCCGGGCGGTGAGTATGTCCATGAATCAACATATTGACACCGTAGTGCGTCAGACGCTCCTCTACGCTACGGGCGCTGACATCCATAATCTGCTCACTTTTATAGTGCTGGCTGGCGTGGCTCTTTTGCCGCAAACGGCGGGCGATACGCAAGCGACAACGCAAAGGCAGACGCAGAAACAGCCACTGAATGAGGGGATTAAGCACCCAGCGACGGTAGCGCTGGAAGGCGAGATCGTCGCTGCACAGGCTATCGCCATGCATGATCAGCGTCTTTTTACCATAGAGGTTGAGCAAGCACTCAGGGGGCAGCAGCGTTAAGCCACTCTGGCGGGCGAAGGTTTGCCCCAGCAAAAAATCTCGATTGCCGTGAATAAAAAAGAGATCAACCCCATGTTGCTGCAGTTGACGCAGCGCCTCGGCCACCGTCTGCTTTAAGGGATCCGGGTCATCATCGCCGACCCAGGCATCAAACAGGTCGCCGAGAATATACAGTGCTTCCGCCTCGCGGGCCTCGTGCTGTAAAAAATGCAGAAAACCGGCAGTGATTGCCGGTTGCGCAGTAGAAAGATGTAAATCTGCAATAAACAGAAGTGCCATCGGTTTGCATTACTCGCTAACAGTCACGCTGTTAATAATCACTTCTTCTTTGGGAACATCCTGATGCATCCCGTGACGGCCTGTGGCAACGGCTTTAATCTTATCCACCACATCCATCCCCTCTTTGACTTCGGCAAACACACAATATCCCCAGCCATCGGCTTTTTCGCTGCGAAAATTGAGGAAATCGTTGTCAGCCACATTGATAAAAAACTGCGCGGTGGCGGAGTGGGGATCGTTGGTGCGTGCCATCGCCAGGGTGCCACGATTGTTCGCCAGACCATTATTGGCCTCATTTTTAATCGGCGCCTGAGTCTCTTTTTGCGCCATACCGCAGGCAAAACCACCGCCCTGAATCATAAATCCATTGATAACCCGATGAAAAATGGTGTTGTCATAAAAACCGCTGCGGCAGTAATTGAGGAAGTTGGCGACGGTAGCCGGAGCTTTATCTTCATGCGTGGCAATCACAATATCGCCAAAGTTAGTGTGAAAAGTGACCATAAGTATTCCTGTTGGTTAGGGTCTGTACAAATATCAGGGAAGAAGTTTACCATATTTAGCGGCCTGGTTTAGCGCAATAACAGTTAATCGCAATAACGGTTGCATGGTCGCCCGGGCAAGGTAATATAAACAACAACCCTGTTTATAGTGATCCCTTTAGCCGGAAATTGTGTCGAATGCTAAAAATTTACAATACCCTGAGTCGTCAGAAAGAGGAATTTAAGCCCATCCATCCAGGTCGAGTGGGTATGTATGTCTGTGGTGTGACGATTTATGACCTGTGTCATATCGGCCACGGCCGCACCTTTATCGCTTTCGATATGATCGCCCGCTATCTGCGTTATTCCGGCTATGACCTGACCTATATTCGCAACGTGACCGATGTGGATGATAAAATTATCCGTCGGGCGGCAGAAAATGGCGAGAGCTGTGATCAACTGACTGAACGTATGCTGGCGGAAATGCACCAGGATTTCGATGCCCTGAACCTGATGCGCCCTGACCTGGAGCCGCGTGCCACGGCACATATCCCGGAAATCATCGAGATGGTGCAGAGCCTGCTGGATAAAGGCCACGCTTATGTGGCCGATAATGGCGATGTGATGTTTTCTGTACCGACGTTTGCCGACTACGGTCAACTGTCGCGCCAGGATCTGCAGCAGCTACAGGCGGGTGCCCGAGTCAAAGTTGCAGATGCCAAACACAATCCGATGGATTTTGTGCTGTGGAAAATGTCCAAACCCAGTGAGCCCACCTGGTCTTCTCCCTGGGGGGAGGGGCGTCCGGGCTGGCATATCGAGTGTTCAGCCATGAACTGCAAACAACTGGGCCAACACTTTGATATTCACGGTGGGGGCTCAGATTTGATGTTCCCGCACCATGAAAATGAGATCGCGCAATCCTGCTGTGCCAATGGCGGTCAGTACGTTAACTACTGGATCCACTCGGGGATGGTGATGGTGGACCAGGAGAAAATGTCCAAGTCTCTGGGTAACTTCTTCACTATCCGTGATGTGCTGGCTCACTATGATCCGGAGAGCGTGCGCTATTTCCTGTTATCCGGTCACTATCGCAGCCAGTTAAATTACAGTGAAGAGAATCTGCAACAGGCCCGGGCAGCCATGGAGCGTCTGTACACCGCATTGCGTGGTACGGATACCCGCGTTCAGCCTCCGGAGAACAGCGCTTTTGAGCAGCACTTCCGTGAGGCGATGGATGATGATTTCAATACGCCGGAAGCCTTGTCTGTGCTGTTTGATCTGGCGCGGGAGATTAACCGTCTCAAGAGTGATTCTCCGGCACAGGCGGACAGCCTGGCCGCATTACTGCGTCATTTGGGGGCAGTATTGGGTATTCTGCAACAGGAGCCGCAGCAATTTCTGCGCAGTGGTGCCGGGGAAGATGATCAGCAAACGGCATTGATTGAAGAGTTGATCAAACAACGTAATGAAGCCCGTCATAACAAGGAGTGGGCGCTGGCCGATACGGCACGCCAAAAACTGACGGAGTTGGGTATCGTGCTGGAAGATGGCCCGCAAGGCACGACCTGGCGCCGTAAGGCACCTTAAAAGAGCCGATACAGCATCAATAACGCGCTGCCCAGTATCAGCAGGAAAGTGAGCGCCTGTAAAGTGCGCTCCGAGAGCACCCTGAGGAGATGTTGTGCCAGTGGGAGCGTCAACAGAGAGCCCACAAACAGCATCCCCGCCAGGGTGACATTGGTATGATGGCCATAAGAGTATATCCAGGCGGCACCACCGGAGAGCAGCATGGTGATGAATACTGAACAGCCAATGGCCTGTTTAATATTCATCGCGGCATAACGCAGTAATATCGGCAACATAATGACACTACCGCCAATACCGGTGACGCCAATTAAAGACCCTGTTGCTATTGCGGATAATATCAATTTTTTTGTGGCCCTGGAATCCAGTTCCGGATGACTGTTTTCTGAAAAATGCCACATGCGGCGACAATATAAATAGAGCGAAAACAAAATAGCGATAACAATAAGCCCGGTTAACAGATATTGGATTTGAGCATGCCACAGGGGATTATTCGACAGCCAACTCAACAGAAAACTGAATATCAGGGTACCAGGTATCATATAAATAAAAAACAGGGTGCTCTGTCGGGGCGGGATATTCCCCAGGCGGTAATGCATCACCGAGGAGGGAATTTTTACCAGCATGGAGAACAGATTGGCCGTGGCTACCGCTTCCAGCGCACTCAGACCAAAAATATAGCTCAGGGCGGGCAGCACAAGGATACCGCCACCCACGCTGGTGGTACTGATCACCAGACCCAGCACGGCGCCTGCTGACAACTCATACAATAACACGGATAACACCTTATTAACCTTGATAATATGGCATTATACCAAATTCATATGTAGGTACTTAAGCTCATAACACATTGATGTACCTTTAATTCATTACAGGGTAAATACTAAGACCTAACGATAGCAACATACTTTTCTGATCTCGCCTGGGATGAGCTCGTTGACCAT
>JBOFSC010000531.1:0-2317 GCA_051651345.1 Enterobacteriaceae bacterium | reverse complement strand
AACCCATCCGCGACCTGGTCCCATCCAGTTAGCTCGGGTATATTCTGTGCGGCAGTCGATAAAATCAGGGGCACCTGCAGGCAGAGGGAGTTTTTCAACGCTGTGTAGTTCTTCAATAAATGCAGCCAGAATGGGCTGGGCGAATCCAGTAGCGAAGTCGGTACGACGCCGGGTAAGTGTTTTCCAGGCTTCCAGCATTGCTGCCCGCGCAGAACTGTAGTTAACATCGGACCAGTCCTGTGTAAGCTGCTGCGCAGAAATACCGGTCCCCGCTGCCACGTTCCTCAGGACAGCGCTCTCAAAGTCCTTAAAATTGCTGCTTGGTCGCGCCGCTGTCACGGTGTTAATTTGTTCACCGGGGAACAGGTGAGTTAATCCTACGCCGCTGATGCGCAGGCGCTTATCAGAGTGATAACTGATGCGTTCAGCCTGGTAAGCGCTGATTTCGTCAACTGATGTACCCAGACTATCTTCGACCATCTTCGGATCAAATGGTGATTCGATGTAAGCGCCGAAAATGGCATTGATAATGGCCGCATCCAGTTCTGAAGCATCGTACTTTGTCAGCATTTTGAGACGCTGAACAATCGGACTCAGAATACCCACCCCGCGATGCTGTGATGCGCGCTCAAAATCGTAATCATGCACAACAATCGGGCGACCCCAGGCGGTTTCACGCGGTACCCGCTCCCATGTGGCCGTATCAGCACCACTCCACCAGTCGCCCATATGGGCCTTGCGGATGTGGTAGGCGATGTGCGCACCATCATCATCAATTTCGACACCGCCGCGCATGTACCTTAAATCCATCATGCCCTGTGGGTTGCTCAGGCGGTCAGGATCAACCAGTTGAACCGTGGTTGCATATTTCGCCCGGCCAACACCCAGGCGATCAGTGCGATAGTGCAACACCGCAAGCGCGTCACCATCAACAAGTTTGTGACGAAAAGCTAACCGCATCATCTGTGATACTGTGAGCTTGCGCTCTAAATCGCAATAACGACCCGGGCCGGTGGACCAGGTGCGAAAAAACGCCTCAACGACAGAGCCATATTCGTCCGCCCAGTCAGCATCAAACGCACTGTTACCTGAAATGGCCGCAAGCGCCCGATAGTCCGGTTTTAACAGGGGACGGAATACGGCACCAACAGCATTATCCAGAATTCGGGTAATCGCACCGGATGCCCAGCCATCGTTACGCGCAAGATCCCGGATACGGGAAACCATGCGGTCACGATGGATGTTAATTTCACTGTCCGGCGACCCCAGCCACGGGTTCCAGTCCGCCATATGATCGCCACGAACGTCAGCGGAGCTGTAAGGCGCTGAGCTGCCATTGAGCATGGACAGCGCCGGGCGCTGAGCTGTAAGAGGCTTGCCAAACTGATCCAGTATCTGAACTTTATCCATGCCTGAACCTTATCGGGCGTCGCCGCTGTGAACATATTCCCAGTGAGTGCTGGAGTTCTGTTATCAGGTTGCGCAAAGCCACCATATCCGTCTGCTGATAACTGACAGATTTACTGCCGTCGCCTGATGCGTAGGAAAATGAAACGCCTTTTTTCCCTGTACAGAGATCCAGATAAGCGGCCTGTGCATTTTTTAATGCGTCAAGCAACTGCTCGCGGCTCAGACCGCTGAACATTCCACATGTAATCATTATTAACCTCTTATGGCAGCAGTTGCGCCATTCGTTTTTTGGCGGGTTTTTCTGTTACGACCTGCACAATCGCGCCGGGGAGTGAAAGATCGGTTTTTTTCTCTTCGGTCGGGTCCGGTGGTAGCAGGCGTTCTGGCTGGGTTGCGATTGCTTCAGCCAGTGTGTTGAGTTTTAACCCCATGTGAATGAGACCACACAGCGCACTATAGGCGTAAACACGGCAATCAAGCGCTTCGTTAGCCTTGCCGGAAGGTAACTCCCACACGCTGTAGCGCGTACCAGCAGAATCAACCTTGATTACCAGGCGCTCAGAGAGAAGTTGCTGGAAATAGCCAATATCCCGATCCGCAGGGAAATGCATGCAACCCGGTGAAGGAGCGCTATCGGCTGGCGGGTCTATATGCAATCGGCCCCGAACTGAATCTTTACCTGCATTAACCCCCAGGATAATAGGGCGATAGGTTTTACGGGTTTTCTTCGTTGGTCGCTTACTGGGCCAAATCGGTGATCGTTTGCCTCCCTGAGCTGATTCCCCTTTAATTGCCCATATTTTGCGGCCTAATCGTTCTTTAGCGAACTCGTATACAGTCTGGGTATGGTTGCCCCCAGAGTCCATACAGGCCGCCATGAGAGTAAAGCCACGCCCGTCAACCCGAC
>JBOFSC010000530.1:0-1738 GCA_051651345.1 Enterobacteriaceae bacterium | reverse complement strand
TGTGACCGGTGGGTATTCCTATGATATTAATGGTGACCTTCATTGATCCCTGGGCGCTCTCCTGCTCACTTTCTTCCTTCATTGCGTTACCATAATTGGCAAATGTACTTATACTAAAGGCCCCACCGCCGCCGCCAACGTTAAAGTGTCTTTCGAACTCCTGCCTTGCCAGCTTGTTTTGAAAGTCGAACTGCATATCCACCACAACCATCACCAAGCCTTCGGCATACTGCATGATGCTTATCGGGATAGATATGAATTAACGTTATATTCGGTTAGTCAGGGTACTTTTGCTTAGTGCGTTGGTTGGGTGTGCGTTACAAAATTGATAACAGCATGGCATCGACCTGTTTAAAATATCCTGCTTTTTTTTTATTGAAAATAGCGCAAGTGTAACGCGATATTTCTTATCAGACTATTTTATAAGCGGTATTGCGTGATATACCCAATTAACTTGAAAATGCTGTAGGCTCCCTCCCCTGGCAAGGCATAGGTATCTACACATCTTTGTGATGGGGGAGGGGAATTAACCAGCTCCCCTTTTTGTGTAGATACCTATGTTTGCAAGGGGAGGGGTGGGGTGGGTCAACACACTTTAGGGCTGCGCTGCTTTCGATTTCAACCTATTCAACTCTTCTTCGCCATCAGCGCTCTTAACAGTACTGCCATCGTGGTGCCATTATGTAACAACGCGCTGGCGGTGGGTTTTAATCCCCCCAGTGCCGCCGCCAACATAATGGAGCTATTGACCCACTCGGTGAGACGAATATTACTGCGCACCAGCTTCTGCGCTTGCCTTGATAGTTCACAGGCCTGGACCACACCATGGAGACTATCCTGTAACAGAACCGCATCAGCCGCCTGCTGGGCCAGTTCGGTGCTGCGGTTCATCGCCATACCCACATCCGCTTGAGTCAGTACCGGTGCATCATTGATACCATCACCGACAAACATCACACGGTGTCCCTGTTGCTGAAATTGCTGGACCACCTCCACCTTGCTTTCGGGTGTTGCCTGTGCAAAATAGCGATCCACACCCAGAGAGGTCGCCAGCTGGCGAGCCTTCTGCTCCTTATCTCCGGTCAGCATCACTATCTGCGCGATACCCAGTTGCCGCAATTGGGATATGATCTCCTGTGTCTCATCGCGCAGCGTATCCTGCAGACCAATCATGCCCACCAGATGGGCGTCGAGACCGATAAACAACAGATGACGTCCAACGGCTTCAAGTTGTTCTATCTCCTGTTCAAACTCGCTGAAGTCGATAGCATAGTGCTCCTGAAGAAAGTGGCGGCTGCCGATCACCATCTGGTGTCCATCCAGTTCGGATAGCAAACCATGGGCTATTACATACTCCACTTCCCCGTGATTGATATGAGGCAGAGCGTGATCCTGCGCCGCTGCCACCACCGCCTCTGCCAGGGGATGATTACTGTGCTCCTCTATGGAGGCGGCGATGGCCAGCAGATGCTGTGCCCAATCCTTATCGGGATGGAAGCTGACCACATCCGTTACCTGCATATCCCCATGGGTCAGGGTACCGGTCTTATCAAAGATCACGGTATCCACTGCCGCCAGTTGCTCAATGGCCCGCCCCCCTTTAAGTAAAATACCCTGCCGGGCAGCACGGTACATTATGGATTTAAAGGTGATCGGTGTGCTGAGTTTCAAGGCGCAGGAGTAGTCCACCAGAAAAACCGAGGCCAGTTTTTGCCAGTCACGGGTCAGGGCAAAAACG
>JBOFSC010000529.1:0-1723 GCA_051651345.1 Enterobacteriaceae bacterium | reverse complement strand
GAGAGCCCTCCTGCAGCCGTCGTTTGGGAGATACCATCAAAAATGGCCGCAGAGGCTCACTGACCGTGGATTTAACCATTTCGGGTGTGCAAGGCCATGTGGCCTATCCCCATTTGGCCCATAATCCCATACATAGCAGCCTCGTGGCTTTGCAGGCATTAACGGCCCAGCAGTGGGATCAGGGCAATCAATTCTTCCCGCCAACCGGAATGCAGATTACACAAATTAAAGCAGGGACAGGCAGTAATAACGTTATCCCCGGACAGCTCTATGTGCAGATCAATTTCCGTTTCAGTACCGAGTTAAACCAACAGCAGATTCAGCAACAGCTGGAACAGATTCTGCGGCAACATAATGTGCAATTTCAGGCACAGTGGCGCCTCTCCGGAGAGCCCTTTCTGACCGCCAGCGGGGAACTGGTAGAGGCCATGGAGCATGCGATCCAGCACTATATCGGCCTGACACCTCAGTTACTCACCACAGGCGGAACCTCTGACGGGCGTTTTATTTTTAAAATGGGGGCTCAGGTGGCTGAGTTTGGTCCTGTTAACAGTACCATTCATCAGGTCAATGAGTGCGTCAGCATCTCAGATTTGCAGCAACTGGCCTTAATTTATTTGCGTGTTATAGAGCAGCTACTCGTATGATCTTGCCAGAAATGGTCACCGGACAGACAATGCGTCATCTGGTGCCCATCAGTGAACGTCACGCCATGCACCCCGAGGCAGCGGCGGCTTTTAGTGCCTTGCAGAAAGCCGCCCGCCGTGCGGGTTTTAATCTGCAACCGGTCAGTGTGTTTCGTGATTTCAGCAGCCAGCAAACCATCTGGAATAATAAATTCAGCGGCAAACGCGCGGTATTGGATGCCCAAAGCCAACCTCTCGATATCGCTTTGCTCGATGAGGGACAACTTTGCCAGGCGATTATGCACTGGTCCGCCATGCCAGGTGCCAGCCGACATCACTGGGGCACCGATATCGATATCTACGATCCCCAACTGCTGCCCGCCGGAAGCTCACTGCAACTGATTCCCCAGGAATATGAGGATGGGGGCTATTTTAGTGCGCTGACGGAGTGGTTATCACAACATATAGCCCGTTATCACTTTTACCGGCCCTATGTCCGTTATCGCGGTGGCGTAGCCGGTGAGCCCTGGCATCTCAGCTACTATCCGGTGGCTCAATCATTTGCAGCGCTACTGGATGCTGATATGCTGCAACGGGCCTGGCAGGAGCAAGAGATTGCGGGTAAGCTCTGGCTGCTGCGCCATTTGCCACAACTGTTGGTTGATTATGTTCACAATGTAGAGGAGAGTCTTTGATGCAATGGATAGCTGAGCACTGGTGGATTGTTCTGCTGATTCTGCTCGGAATGTTTGTCAATGGGATCAAAGCCCTGATGCGGGTTAATCCCAAACCCTATCTGGATGAAATTGAAAAAAAGTATGCATCCACCACGACACCGCCACCGGAGCAGACTGGCGAGAAAAAGGATGATAAGCAGCCCTGAGTTAACCCTCCCCCTGGCAAGCATAGATATCTACATAAAGAGGGGAGCTGGTTAATTCCCCTCCGTGGAGGGGTGGCGCGCTAGCGTCGGGGTGGTCCGGCGCTGCACGCGACAGAGTATATTAGGTTTTCGTGTATCAAATATTCAAACAACGGATATTTGACAGAGTTAACATTAGGATCTAGCGTATTAACCACCCCGGCGCTGACGCGCC
>JBOFSC010000528.1:0-4380 GCA_051651345.1 Enterobacteriaceae bacterium | reverse complement strand
AGGGTCATGTAATTCGTGGTGGTATCTGCCAACAGATTAATATTGCCACCGGCAGTAACCTGCGCCACCCCTGCCGCTCCGGCTGAGCTGCCTTTCAGGGTAACATCCTGTCCTGCACTGAGGTTGAGATTGCCCTGTGACAGCAAGGTGCTGCCAAGGGCGTTTTGCCACTGTCCGCTGACATGAGCGATACCACTGCCACCGATGTTTTCGTAATTGCCGCCACGACTACCCATACGACCGGCAGCTATCTCAATACTGTCATCCCGTTGGCTGCGGGCCGTGGTGAGAGTGAGATTGTTACTGGCTGCCAGACTCAGCGTTTCCTGAGCCGTTAACCGCGCACCCTCTAACAGAATATCGGTGGCACTCAGGTTTATCTTCCTCGCATCCATATTCGCCTGACGAATAGCATTTTGCAGGTTCGTGCTAAGATTTAAGGTCTCTGCCGCCACAGCAATACTGTCCGCACGAATATCTCCACCGGAATGATTAAAGGTATCGGTCTGTACGCTCAGTGCGTTATCGGCATACATATTCCCGGCATTAGCAATACTCTGCGTGGAGAGATTAAGAGATTTCCCCGCAATAACGGCACCATCTCCGGTTAATTGCAGTGTGGTACTTGCCAGGTACACTTTGGGCATCAGTACCGTTTGCGGGCCGTTGGCAGTCTGCACTGTTTCCGTCACCATCCACACGATATCTTGTTGCAGCGCGGCAATTTGAGCCGGAGTCAGCGCAATACCCAGAGTCAGATTAAAATTCTGTGCAACGGTAATACCATTGTTCATCAGTTCAGTGTACTGAGCCATCGCGCTCTGTCCCTGAGTGGAAAGTCGGCCTGTCAGCATTAACATCTGTTCACGCACAACACGTTGCTCATAATAACCATCCCCCAGGCGTTTATGGATTGCGGCGGGGTCGTACCCCAGGCGCTGTAGCATATAGTCACTGCTGAGAAAATTATTAAGACTGGTAAAACGCGGATCGGTCACAATCAGGAATGAAGCGGAAGGATCATAATCAGGGCGGAACAGCGCATTGTCAGGGATCTTAAGCGTCAGGGGATCTACCGTCTTCTTTTGTGTCAATGCCAGTTCAGCTTCGGTAAGACGGCCCCCGCTGGTGTCTCTGTCTGTACCGGTATCACTCAATTGGGCATCAGGTAAGGTAAACTTAAGCGGGTTGCTTTCCCATTCAGCCCGCTCAGCAGCCGCAGCAGCTTTTGCCGCTTCCGCAGCACTGATTGTTGCCTGATTGACTGTGGTGTTTTCCAGTGATGGTGTGGTAATGCTGATATTGCCGTTACTGGTGATGAGAGAATCAATTGTTTGTATTACATTAGATTTTGGATCACGGGCATAAGTAAGATACCAGTGTTTCCCCACGTGTTTGTCATAGTGGTCTACAGTTGTTTCCTGTACGAGTTCATTAATTGAATACCCCTGATTGACGACACGTTCATCACCCTTACCATTAAGGACACCATTAATGAGCACATCGCCGTTGGCCGAGATCGTGCTGGCATCATTAACCAACCGTCCCGGAACCACAATATTCATCTTGCCGCCAGCGAGCAAATTCGATTCTCTGCCAGCAGAAACCACTTTATCGGTAATGCGGGTAACATACCAGGTGCGCTCACGGAAATTGTACAGGTCATCCATATAATCCAGTTGGGCAGCGCTGACGTGACGATTAGGGTCCCACTGTTCAACATTCGGGTAGCCCTTATATTCGCGCCAGACAATTTGCTGATAAGGACAGGTTTCTCCCCATCCTTTGCAGGCCCTCCCCTCAAAGAAGGTCATATTGTAACTACCATCCGCATTGGGCCTGAGTGCTTCATAATAAACCCATAGCTGTTTGTCACCCTGAAAACGGATCAGAGCCTGTTTGGTGGCAGGATTGATTTCAAGGATAGTGCCATAGCGAGATTGTGCTGAGGCGTCATCCCTGAACTTTAGTGTCTGGGTGGTGGGTGTGATATCGCCAGTGCCTTTAGAACCAAAGGAGCGCCAGTAGTAATTATATTTATTCCAGGTGGAAGAGGAGGTCTGGGCCTGGCGGGCAATCTCCAGACCAATGCGTTTATTATCCAGTCGTACTGTTGTGATACTGATATCGCCCTCAGCCTCGATATCCGCCGCCAGATTCTCAATTAAGTCACTACTGTTTAAGGTGATTTGGCCCACACTATAAACAAGGGCGCTGTCACGATTGGTCAGTCGCTCCGTGGCCGTCAGGGTTACGCTGTCTGTCGCTGCAATCACCGCCTCACTGCCATGGTTATCCAGTATCCGGCTGTTCACCGTTATCTGGTCAGATATTATCGCATCCTGGTTATCCAGAACATCGGTGGTGAGGGTAAGCTGCGGGGCCTCAAGGCGACTCTGATTCTTCAGGGTGCCAGTGATTATCGTCAGCGCCCGGGCAGAGGCCAGTGTCGCCAGATTGCTGAAGTTCGCACTTTGCAGAAAAACACTCCCCTGAATCAGCCATTCGGCCAGGTTACTGATGTTACCCGTGGTGGTAAGTCTGAGTGCGCTGTTACTGCTCAGGGTGTCTCCCTGCTGATGCGTATAATCCTGCTGCAGAGTTAACGTTAAGTCCCCCTGACTGGACAGCGTTCCTCCCTGATTGAACAGACTGGCGGCTGTGACATTCAGGCTGCTGCCGCTTTGCACACTGCCGCCCTGATTGAGCAGGGTCAGGACCGGCGAGAACTGCGCAGAACGCAGACCATAGCGCAAATCGGGGGTATTGATATGTAATGCACCATTGCTCAGCAGAGAGCCTGCCCTGTTATCCAGGTCAGTGAGCCCGGACAGCTCCAGTGTCCCGCCACTGTGGATTTTGCCCTGATTATTGTTCAGGTTCGTCAGGGTCAGCAGGGTGTTACCTGTAGCAGTCAGGCTGCCACCCTCACTGTTATCCAGTGTCCGGGCAGAGAGCGACAGTGACTGCTGACTGCTGATTTTACCGCCCTGACTGTTGTCAACCGAGGTACCGCTCAGGGTCTGGGCCTGAGTACTGATCAGCTCTCCGCCCTGGTTATTTATCGTCTCCTGAACCGAGAGGTCAAGAGTACCCCCGCTGTGCACTTTCCCCTGCTGATTATTCAGTTGTGTCAACTGATACTGTGCCGCCCCCTGGCTGAGCAGAACCCCGCCACGGTTATCGAGCCGGTCACCGGTCACACTCAGCGCGCCCAGGGCACTGACAAGACCCCCCTGATTATCCAGCGTAAAGGCCGACAGCGTTTGACCCAGATTCGAGCGCAGTCTGCCATCACGGTTGTCCAGCAGCCCCGTCACCGCAATACTGAGTTGCTTCTGGCTCTCCGCCTCTCCCTGCTGATTGGTCAGTGACGCAGCAGAGAGCGTCAGTGAATCACCACTGAGCAGGCGACCCTCCCGGTTATCCAGATGACCTGACAGAGTCAGGTGCATCGCCTGCTGACTGTAAAGCAGTCCTCCACTCTGGTTATCCGCCCGGGCAAGGTTTAACCGCAGTTGCTGTCCGGCCAGTAACTGTCCGCTCAGGTTATGCAGGGCCGCCAGCCGGTTTTGCCACTGCTGCACTATCAGATCATGCTGCGCGCTGATTTTTCCGGCCTGGTTCTGTATCTCCCGGCCAATACTTAACATCAGCCCGCCCGCAGACTGTACCTTACCCTGACGGTTATCCAGACTGTCCAGCGTCAGGGTGGCAGTTTGCTGACTGATTACTTCCCCGCTGCGGTTATCCAGCCCTGTGGCCGTGAGCTGCAGACTTTCCTGACTGCCAATCAGCCCCTGGCGGTTATCAATCGTCTCCGCCTTCACCTGCTGTTGTTTCTGGCTGAGAAGGTTGCCCTGACGGTTATCCAGCGTCCGGGCCAATTGCAGGTCAAGGGTATCCAGGGTCTGCAGCCAGCCCTCCCGGTTATCCAGACTCCCGGCGCGGACAGACAGGCCCGATCCGCTGCCGACAGTGCCTGACTGATTGTCGAGATGGTCACGCAGACGGAGTGTCAGGGCCTGAAGGCTTTGCACTTCACCCTGCCTGCTGTTGTCCAGACCGGTCGCCTGCAGGCTGAGCTGATTACCTGCCAGCAGCTTACCGCCCTGATTATTGAAGGTACCACTGTCACCCTGCTCACCGCCATCCAGAAGAAAGTCGTTTCCGGCACTGACAAGACCGCCCCGGTTATCCGTATCTGTCCGGATGGTGAGCTGTAAATCCTGACCTGACTGGAGCTTACCCTCCCGGTTACTGAGCGCGTCCGCCCGGAGCTGTATGGCTTTCTGCCCCACCAGGGTACCGCCGCTGTTATCAGTCAGACCTGTCAGCGTGGCCGTTAACCTGCTTTCGGCAAGCAGCAGCGCCTGCTCC
>JBOFSC010000527.1:0-2467 GCA_051651345.1 Enterobacteriaceae bacterium | reverse complement strand
ACTGGATGAAGCATTCCGTCATGATCACTGTGTGCTGGTGGAGAAATGGCTCAGTGGTCCGGAATATACCCTGGCGATTGTGGGTGATGAGGTCTTTCCCTCCATCTGCATCAAACCCAAAGGGGAGTTTTACGATTATCATGCCAAGTACCTGTCCGATGAAACCCAATATATCTGTCCGGCGGGTTTGAGCGATGAAGTGGAGCAGAAACTGGGCCAATTGGCTCTGACCGCCTACAATGTGGTCGGCTGTGCGGGCTGGGGACGGGTGGATGTGATGCAGGACAGCGATGGACAATTTTATCTGCTGGAGATCAATACGACACCAGGGATGACCAGCCACAGTCTGGTGCCCATGGCGGCGCGGGCCAGAGGGTTGAGCTTCGCGCAACTGGTTAAGCGGATTTTGGAGTTGGCAAACTGATATGTCCCAGGCGGCGTTTAACAGCCGGGAGCGGGAAGCCAAAGCTTCGGCGAGCGGCAATCGTACCAATGGTGTTCAACTGGCAGGAATGATTTTTCTGCTGCTGGTGAGCGGCACGATTGTCTGGGGAGGTTGGATGGTGGTGCGCTGGATGGAAGATCCGCATCGCCTGCCGCTGTCGCAGTTGGTGGTCAGTGGCGAGCGGCACTACACCACCAATGATGATATTCGCCGGGCGATTATGTCGCTGGGGACACCGGGCACATTTATGACCCAGAATGTCGATATTGTGCAGCGGCAACTCCAAAGAATGCCGTGGCTGCGTCAGGTGACCGTGCGTAAACAGTGGCCGGACACGCTGAAAATTCATGTAGTGGAGTATGTGCCGGTGGCACGCTGGAACGATTTACAGTTTATTGATGCAGAAGGCAGAACCTTCAGCCTGCCCGATGAGCGCACAGGCAAACTGGTATTACCGATGCTGTACGGCCCTGAGGGCACCGGTAAAGAGGTTCTGCAGGAGTATGGCAAGGTGGAGCGCAAACTGGCAACGGCGCATCTGAGGGTGAAAAGTATCACCATGAGTGAACGCCGCTCCTGGCAACTGGTGCTGGATAATGACCTCCGGGTGGAGCTGGGAAAACATGATCAGGATCTGCGCCTGCAGCGTTTTATGCAGGTCTATCCTCTGCTGGAGCAGCAGGGGGCGCAGATGCACCAGCGGATCAATTATATGGATTTGCGTTATGACACAGGGCTGGCTGTGGATTGGCAACCGGTGGCGGAACCGGCCACACAGATGCCTGAATAATTTAATACAGAGGTAGCTAAGGCTAACAACGAATGATAAAGGCAACAGACAGAAAACTGGTGGTTGGACTTGAAATCGGCACAGCTAAGGTGGCTGCGCTGGTGGGTGAAATATTGCCTGATGGCACCGTCAATATTATCGGTGTGGGCAGTTGCCCTTCCCGTGGTATGGATAAGGGTGGAGTCAACGATCTGGAGTCTGTGGTCAAATGCGTGCAAAGGGCGATAGATCAGGCGGAGTTGATGGCGGATTGCCAGATCTCATCGGTCTATCTCTCCCTCTCTGGTAAGCATATCAGTTGCCAGAATGAGATCGGTATGGTGCCTATCTCCGAAGAGGAGGTGATGCCGGAAGATGTGGAAAACGTGGTGCATACGGCCAAGTCGGTGCGCATTCGCGATGAGCATCGTATTTTGCATGTGATCCCCCAGGAGTACGCCATCGATTACCAGGAGGGGATCAAAAATCCGGTCGGTTTGTCGGGTGTTCGGATGCAGGCCAAAGTTCATCTGATTACCTGCCATAATGATATGGCAAAAAATATTGTAAAAGTTGTTGAACGATGTGGACTTAAAGTTGACCAACTTATATTTGCTGGCTTAGCATCCAGCTTTGCCGTTCTGACAGAAGATGAGCGGGAACTGGGTGTCTGTGTGGTAGATATCGGTGGCGGCACTATGGATATCGCCGTTTATAGCGGTGGGGCCCTGCGCCACAGCAAGGTGATCCCCTATGCCGGCAATGTAGTGACCAGCGATATTGCCTATGCCTTTGGTACGCCACCTGCGGATGCGGAATCCATCAAGGTGCGCCATGGTTGCGCGCTGGGTTCCCTGGTGGGGAAAGATGAAAGTGTGGAAGTGCCCAGTGTGGGTGGACGGCCACCCCGTAGTCTGCAGCGTCAGACACTGGCAGAGGTGATAGAGCCGCGCTATACCGAGCTGTTGAATCTGGTCAATGATGAGATTCTGCAGCTGCAGGAGCAGCTACGTCAGCAAGGTGTTAAACATCATCTGGCGGCCGGTGTGGTCCTGACCGGTGGTGCGGCACAGATTGAAGGGTTGGCGGAGTGCGCTCAGCGGGTTTTTCATACCCAAGTGCGTGTCGGACGCCCCCTGAATATTACCGGATTAACAGATTATGCGCAGGAGCCCTACTATTCGACAGCAACAGGGCTGCTGCACTATGGCCGCGAGTTTCACTTAAATGGGGAAGCGGATGTGGCTAAACGG
>JBOFSC010000526.1:0-1847 GCA_051651345.1 Enterobacteriaceae bacterium | reverse complement strand
TTTTTGCGACTCATGGTCAACGAGCTCATCCCAGGCGAGATCAGAAAAGTATGTTGCTATCGTTAGGTCTTAGTATTTACCCTGTAATGAATTAAAGGTACATCAATGTGTTATGAGCTTAAGTACCTACATATGAATGCAACTTAATGTCAGTCCAACCACGGTTTCTATCGCCTGGGGATTATTACGTAAACAAAAAATGGTGACAGGCTATAAGCGTAGCGGCATTTGGGTCAGCAATACCTCAGGTCCCAGGGCAGAGAGAGTAAAGGAGACAGATGATACGGTTATAGGTGATATGTTGGATTTACGCTGGGCTTTTCCCGACCCGGCGCTGTTACCCTCGTATGAGAAGGCGCTGCAATCGAGCATCTCAGTGGGGGGGTTAAACAGTTATGACAATACGCCGATCATTCCTGAATTGGAACAGCAGATCAGAAAGAACTGGCCCTATTCGGCGGATGCGATGCTGGTGGCTAACAGCGCCTCCGATGGGCTGGGGATGTTGCTGCAAGGGTTGCTATTGCCAGGGTCAGTGGTGGCGGTGGAAGCGCCAACACTGTTAATATTGCTCGATCTGCTCGACTATCTGCAGATTCGGGTGATTCCGGTACAGTGCGATCATGAAGGGCCTGTTCCGGCGGAGCTGGCGCGGGCACTGGCACAAAATCCCGTCGCTTTTATCTATCAGCCGCGCACCCATCTGCTGACCGGCCATTCTGTTAGCCCGGATCGGATGCTTTATCTGACGGCGTTGCTGCAAAATAGCAATACCCTGATCATTGAACATGACAGTCTGGATGGATTATCGGCTAAGCCTTTGGTGAGTCTTGGTAATCACTATCCTGAGCGCACCTTTCATATTCGCTCTTACGCCAAAAGCTATGGACCGGATTTGCGTCTGGCAGTGATTTCCGGCTGCGATAAAATGGTCGAGCAGCTTTACAATTTCCGTCATCTGTCCGCTGACTGGAGTAGCCGTTTTCTGCAAGGGGCGCTGGCATGGCTGCTGCAGGATGCAGAAACGGAACGCTTGATCCTCCATGGCAGGGCAATATATGATCAGCGGCGAAGTGCACTGGTTGAGGCGCTGGCAAAAAGAGGTGTGTTTGTTGGCCTTCATGATGGACTTAGCCTGTGGCTGGAGGTGCCTTCTGAGAAACAGGCGCTCTCTGTGCTGACAGAACACGGGGTGAGTGTGATGCCGGGTAGCCGTTGTGGTGAGATTTCCCGGCCGCATATTCGAGTCAGTACTTCCCGTCTGCCAATAGATAAAGTGGAGGTTGTGGCTGATGCTATTGCGCAGGCTTGTCGTCATATAAGGTGATTTATCTATGAATATTGCCAGAGGCTCCACTATTGCAGTCACATTGTGGGTAGTGATGCAATTACTGATGATGCAATCCGTTTCAGCAAAGACGCCGGACAACTTTGTCTATACCAGTTCTGGTCAGCTTAAAGCGGCGTCAGCTATTCTGGAGCGCAGCGATATCGCGGGTGCGCAGATTGTTTACAACAGGCGCTTGCTGGAGCCTGAAAAAGGCAAATACCACTTTACACAGATTGAAAACGATTTAGCCCGTGTAAATGGTGTTAAAAAGAAGCTCTTCATCCAGATTCAGGATCGTTTTTTTGAGCCCGGTGACCGATCTGTTCCTGACTATCTGCTTAAGGAGAGCAGTTATGGTGGCGGATTAGTCAAGCAATTTGATAATCTGGGAGAGGGGAAACCCATCGCTCATGGTTGGATGACGCAGCAGTGGAATCCAGCCGTACGCCAGCGTTATCAGGCTCTGCTGGCGGCACTGGCAGAGCAGTTTGATGGTCGGGTTTATGGTATCAATCTG
>JBOFSC010000525.1:0-9229 GCA_051651345.1 Enterobacteriaceae bacterium | reverse complement strand
TTTTGCGACTCATGGTCAACGAGCTCATCCCAGGCGAGATCAGAAAAGTATGTTGCTATCGTTAGGTCTTAGTATTTACCCTGTAATGAATTAAAGGTACATCAATGTGTTATGAGCTTAAGTACCTACATATGACTCTCCTATAAGCGTTATGGCTACCCATCGAGAACACATGATCGCCTGCCATCCAAAAGCGACCATCTGTGGTCAATATTTTTGCGTGATTAAAAGCAAACATCAGCAAAAACGCTTTTTGGGCTTCATGGTAAGAAGAACAGGATAAAACAGATTGACAATCGGCCATCATATCTGGTAAACAATAAACGCTAACAATATGACCTTTGAGTGAAACCCATGCACAACACATTTCGTCTACTAAACCTCCTACTAAACGCACCCTTGTTGCGCGGTAGGCTTGTGGACGAAAGCAACGGCTAAAAGAACAGGCCGCAGATTTCAGAAACCCGCGCCAGCAAGCGCGGGTTTTTTTATCCCCGCAGGGCGCTTAAATTTTAAAAGGAAACATAGCGATGAATGACCGAGTGATAATATTTGATACCACCCTGCGCGATGGTGAACAGGCCTTACAGGCCAGCTTAGGTGTCAAGGAGAAGATGCAAATCGCTCTGGCCCTGGAACGTCTGGGGGTGGATGTGATGGAAGTGGGTTTTCCCGTCTCCTCTCCCGGAGATTTTGAATCGGTCCAGAGCATCGCCCGCACCATTAAGAATAGCCGGGTGTGCGCTTTGGCCCGCTGTGTCGATCAGGATATCGATGCCGCTGGCGAAGCCCTGCGTGTTGCTGAAGCCTTCCGTATTCACACTTTCCTCTCCACCTCCACCCTGCATGTAGAAAGCAAATTACGCCGCACTTTTGACGAAGTGGTGGAAATGGCCATACGCTCCATTAAGCGGGCGCGAAATTACACCGATGATGTGGAGTTTTCCTGTGAAGATGCCGGTCGCACCCCCATCGACAACCTGTGTCGCATCGTAGAGGCCGCCATTAAAGCGGGTGCCACCACGATCAATATCCCGGATACCGTGGGTTACACCACACCCTATCAGTTTGGCAATATTATCAAGACCCTGTTTGATCGCGTGCCCAATATCGATCAGGCGGTGATGTCCGTCCACTGTCACGATGACCTGGGGATGTCAGTGGCCAACTCCATCAGCGCAATTGAGATGGGGGTGCGTCAGGTGGAAGGTACCATCAACGGTCTGGGAGAGCGCGCGGGTAACTGCGCCCTGGAAGAGGTAATTATGGCGATTAAAGTGCGCCACGACCGCCTGAAAGTGCACACCAATATTCACCATGAAGAGATCTATCGTACCAGCCAACTGGTCAGCCGCTTGTGTAATATGCCGATTCCTGGCAATAAGGCGGTGGTGGGCAGCAACGCTTTCGCTCACTCCTCCGGTATTCACCAGGATGGCGTGTTAAAAAACCGGGAAACCTACGAGATCATGACCCCGGAAGTCATCGGCCTGGGCAAGATCCAACTGAATCTGACCTCCCGCTCCGGCCGTGCTGCTATTCGGGCCCGTATGGAAGAGATGGGTTACCGCGACGAAGAGTATAATCTGGATACCCTGTACGCCTCCTTCCTCAAACTGGCGGATAAAAAAGGCCAGGTCTTTGATTATGATCTGGAAGCGCTGGTATTTATCAATCAGCAGCAACAAGAGCCGGAGCAATATCGTCTGGACTATTTCAGTGTCCAGTCGGGTTCCAGTCTGCTGGCCACCGCCTCGGTTAAGCTGGTCTGTGGCGATGAAGTCAAGGCCGAAGCGGCCACCGGCAATGGTCCGGTAGATGCCATCTATCAGGCGATTCGTCGCATTACCGGTTATGATATCCGCATCGTTAAATATCAGTTATCCGGCAAGGGCGAAGGGGAAAATGCGCTGGGTCAGGTGGATATCGTGGCCGAATATCAGGGGCGCCGCTTCCACGGGGTTGGCTTAACCACCGACATTGTGGAATCCTCCGCCCATGCTCTGGTCCATGTTTTGAATCATATCTGGCGTGCACAGCAAGTAGCCGTGGAAAAACAGCGCCTGCAACAAAATGGCACGTCTAAACAGCAACAGTATAAGGAAACCGTTTAACTATGGCTAACCCAGTGAAAATAGCCGTCCTGCCAGGTGATGGCATCGGCCCTGAAGTGATGCAACAAGCGCGTAAAGTGCTGGCCGCTGTCAGCGAGCGCTTCGCTCTGCCGATGTCATTTAACGAGTACGATGTGGGCGGTATCGCCATCGATCGCCAGGGCACAGCGCTGCCTGCGGAGACCCTGGCGGGATGTGAAAAGGCGGATGCCATTTTGTTTGGTTCGGTGGGCGGCCCCAAGTGGGAAAACTTACCCCCCAACCAGCAACCGGAGCGCGGAGCGCTGTTACCCCTGCGTAAACACTTTAAACTGTTCTGCAACCTGCGCCCTGCCCGTCTCTATCATGGTCTGGAAAGCTTCTGCCCCCTGCGCAGCGATATCGCCGCCAAAGGCTTTGATATTCTCTGTGTACGGGAGCTGACCGGCGGTATCTATTTTGGTCAGCCCAAAGGGCGCGAAGGGGAAGGCAGCCACCAAAAGGCGTTTGATACTGAAATTTATCACCGCTTTGAAATCGAGCGCATCGCCCATATGGCCTTCTCCAGTGCCCGTCTGCGTCAGCGCAGGGTCACCTCTATCGATAAGGCCAATGTGCTGCAAAGCTCCCTGTTGTGGCGCGAAGTGGTAAGTGAAATCGCCGCCAAATATCCGGATGTGACCCTGAATCATATGTATATCGATAACGCCACGATGCAGATGGTGCGTGAACCTTCCCAGTTTGATGTGGTGCTCTGCTCCAATCTGTTTGGCGATATCCTGTCCGATGAGTGCGCGATGATCACCGGCTCCATGGGGATGCTGCCCTCCGCCAGCCTCAATGAGCAAGGCTTTGGTCTCTATGAACCTGCGGGTGGCTCGGCACCGGATATCGCCGGGAAAAACATCGCGAACCCCATCGCGCAGATCTTGTCCGCTGCACTGATGCTGCGTTACAGCCTGGATGCCCAGAATGCAGCCCTGGCCATTGAAAGCGCCGTCAATCAGGCGCTGGAACAGGGATACCGTACGGCGGATCTGGCCGGAGAAGGTGAAGCTATTGGTACCGATGAAATGGGCACGGTAATCGCACAACTGGTGGCCCAGGGGGGAAAAAATGAGTAACGCAAAAACCCTGTATCAAAAACTGTATGATGCCCACGTCGTCCATGAGGCGGAGAATGAGACGCCCCTGCTCTATATCGATCGCCATCTGGTGCATGAAGTCACCTCTCCCCAGGCGTTCGACGGTTTGCGCGCGATGAAGCGCCGGGTCAGGCAGCCGGGTAAAACCTTCGCCACCATGGATCACAACGTCTCCACCGAAACCCGTGATATCAATGCATCGGGAGAGATGGCGCGGATCCAGATGGCAGAGCTGATTAAAAACTGCAAAGCGTTTGATGTCTCCCTGTATGACCTCAACCACCCGAATCAAGGCATCGTGCATGTGATCGGCCCTGAGCAGGGATTGACCCTGCCGGGGATGACCATTGTCTGCGGCGACTCCCATACCGCCACCCATGGCGCTTTTGGCGCGCTGGCCTTCGGTATCGGCACCTCTGAAGTAGAGCATGTGCTGGCGACCCAGACCCTGAAACAGGCACGTGCCAAAAGTATGCAGATCCATATCACCGGGCAAGCGGCCACAGGCATTACCGCCAAAGATATTGTGCTGGCGGTGATCGGTAAAATCGGCTCTGCGGGCGGCACGGGTTATATCGTCGAGTTTACCGGTGAGGCGGTTGCGGCACTCTCCATGGAAGGCCGAATGACCCTGTGTAATATGGCGATCGAAATGGGTGCCAAAGCAGGTCTGGTGGCAGCGGACGACACCACCTTCAACTATCTGCAGGGCAGGCCCTTCGCCCCCAAAGGGGAGGAGTGGCACAAGGCTGTCGCATACTGGCGCACCCTGAAATCAGATGCCGGTGCCAGTTACGATACCGTGGTCACCCTGGATGCCAGCGAGATTGCGCCACAAGTCACCTGGGGCACCAACCCAGGTCAGGTGATCGCCATCGATCAACCGATTCCGCAACCCGCCTCTTTCAGCGATCCGGTAGAGCGTGCTTCGGCGGAAAAAGCGCTGGCCTATATGGGCCTGAAAGCGGGCATTCCCTTAAGCGAAGTGCCGGTGGATCGCGTCTTTATCGGTTCCTGCACCAATTCACGTATTGAAGATTTACGGGCCGCTGCCGCCATAGCCAAAGGGCATAAAGTGGCTGCCGGAGTCCAGGCCATGGTGGTCCCCGGTTCCGGCCCGGTCAAGGCCCAGGCGGAAGCTGAAGGGCTGGATAAAATCTTTCTGGAGGCGGGATTTGAGTGGCGTCTGCCAGGTTGCTCCATGTGCCTTGCGATGAACAATGATCGCCTGCAGCCCGGGGAGCGATGCGCCTCCACCAGCAACCGCAACTTTGAAGGTCGTCAGGGGCGTGGTGGACGTACCCACCTGGTCAGTCCGGCGATGGCCGCTGCGGCAGCGATTAACGGCCACTTTACCGATATTCGCACTTTTAAGGAGGCTCAGCATGGCTAAATTTACTCAACATACCGGTCTGGTAGTGGCGCTGGATATCGCCAATATTGACACCGATGCCATTATTCCCAAACAGTTTCTGCAAAAAGTCACCCGCAGCGGTTTTGGTCAGCATCTGTTCCATGACTGGCGTTTTCTCGATGAAGCCGGTAAAGAGCCGAATCCACAGTTTGCCCTCAATCAACCCGCCAGCCAGGGTGCCTCTATCCTGCTGGCCCGGGAAAATTTTGGTTGTGGCTCTTCCCGGGAACATGCGCCCTGGGCTCTGGTGGACTACGGTTTCAAAGTGATTATCGCCCCCAGCTTCGCCGATATCTTCTATGGCAATGCCCTGAATAATCAACTGTTGCCGGTTCGCCTGGATGAGGCGAGTATCGATGAACTCTTCTCCCTGGTGCAACAGCAACCGGGTATTGAGTTTACAGTGGATTTAGAGCAGCAGAAAGTCACTGCCGCAGGTAAAACTTACTCCTTTGAGATCGACGCCTTTCGCCGTCACTGCCTGATCAATGGCCTGGACAGCATCGGACTCACTCTGCAACATGAAGCGGCTATCGCAGCCTATGAGGCAAAACAGCCGTCGTTTTTGCAGTAGAGGCTGGTACGTCGCCTGACTTAATGACAGTTCAAATGTAACCAACAAAGCTCCGCACGGAGCTTTGTTACTTCAGAGTCATAGATTGCGTTAACCACAGTTGACAACTCATTGACTGTCAACTATAGTTAACACTATGAGAGAGATCATCAAATCAGGCACATTCGACCTCTGGCTTAAATCGCTTCGCGATATCCAGGCTAAAGCAAGCCAAAGAGATTGCCAGTCAGTGGAGAAATCAATGAAGCAGAGAAATGAAGAGTTCAGTCGATATGACACCGCTGATTATCTGACAAATGAGGCTGAAATCATGGCATATCTTGAAGCCGCAATAGAAGATGGTGATCCTGCCCTGATAGCCGCAGCACTTGGAGATATCGCCAAAGCCAGAGGTATCACCAAATTGGCTAAAGAAGTTGGAATGAGCAGAGAAGGCCTTTACAAAGCCTTGTCCGGCACGGGTAACCCAACATTTGCAACAATGGCAAAAGTGGCAAAAGCATTGGGATTTCGGTTTACTCTTCAATCTGCATCTTAAACAGCAAAGCCCCGCCCGGGGCTTTGCTGATGGTTGTCACCCCCCAGCGATACAGATACAATACCTCGTCGTTCTCAACGGGGTGCCTGCTGGCAGGCTGAGAAAATACCCGTAGAACCTGATCCGGCTAGTACCGGCGAAGGGATTTGAGAGTAGTGCCCTGTCACTGCAGCTCCTTTGCCGTACTCTAAGTAAAAGGAGTGGTGATATGTTTATACGTATCGTGTTTTCCCTGCTGTTATCTCTGTTGGCGCTTCCCGGTTTTGCCCAATCCGTATTAACGGTTTACACCTATGATTCCTTCGCCTCCGACTGGGGAGCCGGACCTCCGCTTAAAAAACTGTTTGAAACAGAGTGTCAGTGTAGCGTGCAATTTGTCGCCCTGGGCGATGGTGTCGCCTTGCTTAACCGGCTGAAAATGGAAGGCAAAAAAACCAAAGCCGATATCGTGCTGGGTATCGATAACAATCTGCTGTCCAGGGCACAGGAGAGCAAACTCTTTGCCGCCAGCAAGGTGGATACCTCCCATCTGACACTGCCCGTGACGCTACATGACAGCACCTTTATCCCCTATGACTACGGTTATTTCGCTTTCGTCTATAACCGGGAAAAGTTGCTTAATCCTCCCAAAAGCCTGCATGAGCTGATCGACAGTCCACAACCGTGGAAAATTATCTATCAGGACCCTCGCACCAGCACCCCCGGTCTGGGCCTGCTGCTGTGGATAGAGAAAGTGTATGGTTCAAAGGCCCCGGAGGCCTGGCAGAAACTGGCGCAAAAGACCGTGACCGTCACCAAAGGCTGGAGCGAAGCCTATGCCCTGTTTCTGAAAGGCGAGGCCGATATGGTGCTCAGCTACAGCACCTCCCCTGCCTACCATAGGGTGGAGGAGAAGGATGACCGCTATCGGGCTGCCGATTTCAGTGAAGGCCACTATTTACAAATCGAATACGCCGCCCGTGTCGCCAGCAGTAAACAACCCGAACTGGCGCAACAGTTTCTGCATTTTCTGCTCAGTGAACCGGCGCAGCAGGTGATTGCCAGCAAAAACTGGATGTACCCTGTACTCGCCTCGGCCACGCCACCGGCATTTGCGCAGTTAACCAAACCCGCTAAGGCCCTGCAATTCTCACCACAAGAGATACAGCAACAGCACAATCAATGGATCAAAGCATGGCAACAGGCCGTCAGCCAGTAGCCCTGAGTGCGCTCTGGCCCGGCCTGCTGGCGGCCGGGTCCATTCTGGGTCTGGCGCTGTTAACCCTGAGCGTATTGTGGCTGAACTCAGAAGGCGATCCCTGGAGCACGGCCTGGCATGATAGCTACTTGTGGCATGTGATCCGTTTTACCTTCTGGCAAGCCCTGCTCTCCACCCTCTTTTCCGTGCTGCCTGCGCTCTTTATCGCTCGCGCCCTGTTCCGGCGCCGCTTTCCCGGACGCAACCTGCTGCTACGCCTGTGCGCCATGACCCTGGTGCTGCCCGTTCTGGTGGCAATATTTGGTCTTATTGCCCTTTACGGAAAAGCAGGCTGGCTGGCGACACTCTGTAGCGGGTTGGGGCTCCCCTACACCTTCTCCCCTTACGGCCTGCATGGCATTATCCTGGCACATCTTTTTTTCAACCTGCCTCTGGCCTGCCGGATGCTGCTACAGACTCTGGAAAATATTGCCCCGGAGCAGCGTCAACTGGCGGCCCAACTGGGCATGTCCTCCTGGCAACTGCTGCGCTTTGTTGAGTGGCCGGCACTGCGCCGACAATTGCCCTCACTGGCGGCCCTGATCTTTATGCTCTGTTTCGCCAGCTTTGCCACCGTGCTGGCCCTGGGGGGCGGGCCCAAAGCGACCACCATCGAAGTGGCTATTTATCAGGCCCTGACCTGGGATTTTGATACCGGACGCGCCGCTCTGCTGGCCATGATTCAACTCCTGTGCTGCTGCGGTCTGCTGGTGCTGTGTCAACGTCTGGGACGACCACTGGCGGTGGGTGACACGGTGAACGCAGGCTGGCGTCAGTCCCATCGCCACTGGCTCAGCCGCTATGGCGATGGCCTGCTGATCCTGCTGCTGCTGCTGCTGGTCGTGCCCCCTTTACTGGCGGTGCTGCTGGGAGGAATTAACCCGGATCTCCCCGCTGCCCTGTTACGCCCTGCCCTGTGGCAGGCGGTGACCACTTCCCTCGGCATCGCCCTGGTTTCCGCTCTGTTAGCCGTCACTGTCACCATGATGCTGTTATGGAGTAGTCGCCATCTGCGTTTACAGCAACATCCGTTAGCCGCACAAGCCATCTCCCTCAGCGGCCTGTTGATTCTGGCGATGCCGGCCATCGTCCTGGCAACGGGACTGTTTTTACTGCTCAGCACGACTATTGGCATTCCCCAGTCACCTGCGCTGATTATCATCATTATCAATGCATTGATGGCGCTCCCCTTTGCCCTGACGCTGCTGACCCATCCCATGGAGGATCTGCAACTGCGCTACCGGCCCCTGCTGGACTCCCTGGGTATTCGCGGCTGGTCCCGTCTGTACTATATTGAATTTCTGGCCCTGCGGCGGCCCCTGGCACAGGCGGCAGCTTTTGCGGCGATTCTCTCGGTGGGGGATTTCGGCGCTATCGCCCTGTTTGGCAGCAATGAGTTTCTCACCCTGCCCCTCTATCTGTATCAACAACTCGGCAACTATCGCAGCCAACAGGGTGCAGTCACCGCCTTGCTCCTGCTATTACTGTGCTTTTTACTGTTCACCCTGCTGGAAAAGAGTGCCCATCGCCATGATCAAGCTCAATAATCTCACGTACCTTTATCACCACTTGCCCATGCGCTTTCAGCTCTCCCTGCAGCGGGGGGAGAGAGTGGCAATCCTCGGTCCCAGCGGTGCCGGGAAAAGCACCCTGCTCAACCTGATCGCTGGTTTTCTGACCCCGCAGCAAGGCACCATTATGCTAAACGGCGTGGATCACACCGCGACAGAACCGAGCCAACGACCGGTTTCTATGTTGTTTCAGGATAACAATCTGTTTGCTCATCTGACGGTATGGCAAAACATCGCCCTGGGTGCCCATCCGGGACTGCGTCTGAGCCCGGCACAGCAGCAACATCTGCAGCAGATAGTGGAACAAACCGCGCTGGAGAGCTATCTGCAGCGCCTGCCCGCCCAGCTCTCCGGAGGGCAGCGGCAGCGGGTGGCGCTGGCGCGTTGCCTGCTGCGCCAGCAGCCTATTCTGCTGCTCGACGAACCCTTCTCCGCCCTGGACCCGGCGTTGCGCAGCACGATGCTGCAGCTGCTGGAGCAAGTGTGTCAGCAGCAAAACCTGACCTTGTTGATGGTCTCCCATAATCTGGATGATGCCGCCCGGATAGCGGCGCGCACTCTGCTGGTTCAGGATGGGCGCATCTACTACGACGGCCCAACGGCTGCACTGGTCAACGGCCAGGTCAAAGAGGCAGCGATTTTGGGGATTCAGCCTAT
>JBOFSC010000524.1:0-2903 GCA_051651345.1 Enterobacteriaceae bacterium | reverse complement strand
AAAAAGCCAGGGGACGGGTGCTGGTACTGGCCCATGTGAAAGAGCTGGTTAGTCAGAATCACAGTAAATATTGCGCCTGGGATCTCCCGGCCGATATCTTCTCCGCCGGATTGCAGCAAAAGCAGTCTCAGGGCAAAGTGATTTTCGGCAGTGTGCAATCGGTGGCCCGCCATCTCGATCAGTTTGCTTCTCCTTTTTCTCTGCTGATTATCGATGAGTGCCATCGCATCAGTGATGACGCTGAAAGCCAGTATCAGCAGGTGATTCGCCATTTGCAGCAACAAAATCCGCAGCTGCGCCTGCTCGGACTCACCGCCACCCCCTTTCGCCTCGGTAAAGGCTGGATCTATCAATATCACTACCATGGCATGATCCGTGGCGATAACGACGCTCTGTTTCGCGACTGTATCTATGAACTGCCTCTGCGTTACCTGATTAAACAGGGCTTTCTGGTGCCCCCGGAGTGCCTTGATATGCCCATAGTGCATTATGATTTCAGCCAGTTAGTGCCACAGGAGAATGGCCTGTTCGCCGAAAAAGAGCTGAATCAGAGCCTGCGCCGACAGAAGCGGATTACCCCTTTGATAGTGCAGCAAATTATCGATTACGCCCGGCAAAGGCGGGGAGTGATGATTTTTGCTGCCACCGTTGAGCACGCCAGAGAAGTGTTCGGGCTGTTACCCGCCAGAGAAGCGGCGCTGATCACCGGTGAAACCGCCACCCAGGATCGCGACCTCTTTATTGCCGCCTTTAAACAACAGCAATTACGCTATCTGGTCAATGTGGCGGTTCTCACCACCGGTTTTGATGCCCCCCATGTGGATGTGATCGCGATTTTACGCCCCACCGAGTCTGTCAGCCTCTATCAACAGATTATTGGACGGGGTCTGCGCCTGTTTCCTGATAAGCAAAACTGTCTGATTCTCGACTATGCCGGTAATCCCCATGATCTTTTTACCCCGGAAGTGGGCATAGTGAAACCCAACAGCAGCAGCGAGCCGGTACAGGTTTTCTGCCCGCAATGTGGCTTCGCCAACCTATTTTGGGGCAAACGCGATGAGCAGGGAGAGGTGATCGAACATTTTGGTCGCCGTTGTCAGGGCTGGCACCAGGATAGCGAGGGACGCAAACAGCAGTGTGACTTTCGTTTCCGTTTTAAAGTCTGCCCCCATTGCGGTGCGGAAAATGATATCGCCGCCCGCCGCTGCCACCACTGTGACCAGGTACTGGTGGACCCGGATGATATGCTAAAAGCCGCCATGCAGCTGAAAGATGCCATGATCCTGCGCTGTGGTGGTATGCAACTGGAACCCGGGCAGGACGCTAAAGGCGAGTGGCTGACTATCACCTACTATGATGAGGATGGCGCCTCCTTAAGTGAGCGCTTTCGCCTCACCACCCCCGGCCAACGGCATCTGTTTCAGCAGCGCTTTATCCTGCCCCACCAGGCGGCCCCCGGCACCGCCCTCCCCTGGCGCACGGCTGCGGATATCATCGCCCGTCAGCAGGCACTGCGCTACCCCGACTTTATTATCGCCCGCCGCAAAGGGCAATTCTGGCAAATACGCGAAAAACTGTTTGATTATCAGGGCCGCTTCCGCCGCGCCTGCGCCCTCGCCTGATACTTTTATTTGCCGCTGGCCGGAGAGTTAGTTACAATGCAGCCCGTTTTCACTGTGTTGAAAACATCCTATCGTTCTTTGTTACTGGGTCGCCTGTAGCAAAATTAACTTAAGAGATATTGTAATGTTTAAAATTGATGCAAAAATTCGTCAGACGCATGGTAAGGGTGCGAGCCGCCGCCTGCGTCACGCCAACCTGTTCCCCGCCATTGTTTATGGTGGCGACAGTGAACCCGTTTCCATCGAACTGGATCATGACAAGGTCATGAATATGCAGGAGAAGACAGAGTTCTATAGCAGTGTGCTGACCCTGGTTATCGAAGGTAAAGAGAGTAAGGTGAAGGTGCAGGCTGTTCAGCGCCACCCCTTCAAGCCTAAGCTACTTCATATGGATTTCGTTCGCGTTTAATCCTGCTTTGCCCCTGACCTGCGCTGCAACTGATCGCGCAGGTTAGGCGGTGTTCCCCTGATAGTTAACGTATCTGTTGCCTGATCCCAGAAAATCCGCTCCCCCAGCAAGCCCACATCGAAATTAATCGTCATACCGCCACCACTACCGGAAAACTTGGTCAGTTGACGCAGGGTTGAGCGATCCGCCGGGAAGCTTTGCTCCAGCTCATATCCCTGACTGCTGGAAAACTGCTCAAAATCCTGTTCACCCAATACCGGCAACACCTGAGCCACGCCACGCAGTTCAATCTCCTCTCCCGCCTGCAACTGACCGTTACAGTAACTGTAGAGATGCTGCTGACAGTTCAGCCGCTCACTCTCCGCCATCGGCTCCTGCTGACAATAATCGTTAACGGCCTGTAACAGCTCGCGATTCTGCGCCTTGCTGTTTAGCCCTTCGCTGGCCCCGAGGAAATCGAGAAAGAAATCCGCCACCCGACGGCCCACACGCCCTTTCAGAAAGGTGACATAGCGATTGGAGTCCGGATTGACCTGCCACTCGGTCAAATCGATGCGCGCCACCACATCTGCGTGCGCAATATCCAGATAGTGGGTACTGCTCAACTCCAGGGTCTCATTGACCCGCATACTGTTGCAACTGCTGAGCAGCGCGATCAACAGATACTCCACGGCCAGATAGCGATAGTGGCAGAAAACAACGATTCCCCCTTCGGCAAAGGGGTATTTACTGATTTCCTCACGCAGCAACTGCACCGAGGCCCGGCTGAAATCGATAAAAGTCTCATCGCCCTGACGATAGCGGGACAGGCCGATAGCCAATTGGCTTTCCGGCTCAAACTGAGCAAAGGCCCGGCTTTTACTGCTATAGAC
>JBOFSC010000523.1:0-2020 GCA_051651345.1 Enterobacteriaceae bacterium | reverse complement strand
CTCACAGCCTATTTTGTGTATACCACTAAGCCGGGCGGGGACTCGTTAGCAACTGGCAATGGAAGTGTGACCATCATAGGCCAGCCCCCTGATGATGCGAGTGTGGCTGAAATCATACCCAACGCGAATGTTATGGGTTATCCCACAGAAATAGGGATCAGGCTCGATACAGCCTCTGTCGCCGGGCAGCAGATGAGATTACGTATTGAACCTATCGATCCTTATGATACGATCGTTCCGTCCGGGGAAAAAATAGAGATCGTCTATAATGAAAGCGGCACAACCCAGAAATTTTCTCTGCGGCCAGGGGAGGTAAAGGATCTCGACCCAATACCAGCGAACACAAAAACTATGCTGCTCCGTATCCCCACGCGTGTAACCGGTCCGAACGAGGATAATAGCACCTATAAGTTCAGGTTACATGCAGCGGTAAAGAAGGCAACACCGGTGTGGCGCAGTGCGGATATTACTCTCCAGCCACATTATACACGGGCTGAATGGAGTGAGCTTGATCGAAGCAATACGCAAGTGCGTGTGCGCGCGGAGGTCAGAAATACCCCAGAACTACCACGGGCAGGAAGGCAAAAAGTACAGTTAATTTTTAATGTTGCATCGACCCGACCTGGTGAAACCGTCTCGTTGGATAAAGTGGGTCATCAGGAAGGGAGTCAGGAATATCCGAAAAAGAATTTCCCCAGTCAAACCTGGACCGATCTCCCCATCGAGAACTCACAAGGCGATGTGATATTAACCATACCATGGACACCCACCTATCGGTATCTTGATCAGAGCGCGCCAAATTTCAGTATAGGGTTTCAAACGTTCGCTGGGTCTACGATGTTCCGGCTTATTTATTTGCCAGAGGTGCCTCTTCCCATCACCAGTGTCGTAGGGAATACGGTGCCTCCTGGCCAACCTCTCTATTTTGCTATTACTCCGGGAGTCACCACTGAGGCGGGCGCAACACTCTTTCTCAGAGCGGCAGGTGATGGGATAGACGATATCGACTGGAAAGAGGCGCAACTTATGGATAGCAAAGCAGGTACGGGGGATTCCATTCCTGTCCCTGATCTCAGCAAAGGTGGTGCGAAAATAGACTTTTTTCACCCGATTAAAGGGGATTTGTGGCTAAAACTACCCACAAAAGCGAGCTCATTTGTCGGTAAACGTGCAGTGACTGTGATAGTCAATGGGGGGTCGATTGCAGCGGATGGCAATGCTAAACGGGGCACGGGTTATATTGATAGCGACTTGCAGATGGTTAGCGAACTGACAGCCAGTGAAGGGCGCTGGGGAGGATTTGCCCGTTTCAATATCCGTTTTACGGCTTTACCCAAAGCGGGGGATAAACTGTTTATCCAGTCTGAATTCAAGGACAGCCTGATTGAAGCGGCGGATCTGGATCTCAATAATGCTTACCTGAGTACCGGACAGCAGAAAAACCAATTGAACCTGAGTACTCAGGATACAGTTTATACCTTTAGTGCCGCCGATGAGAATGCCCAGACAAGGGAGTGGCAGATAACCATTCCTATCCGTGATCCCTCCGCAGTGGGTAAACTTAAAGGGGGCGAGTTTATACTGGCAGTAAGTCCTGGAGAGAGTTATGTCGTTGAGCTGGGGAAAAAAGCGACCCTGCGTATCAGCAAGGCGGAGAGCACCTTTAGTTTTGTCAATGAAAGTGGCACAGAACTTAACGCGCTCTCCATGCAGGGCTCGATTGGTAACAGCAAACCCATCAGCGAGGCACTACGCTTGCGCTGGACTCTCTCCAATCTGGGCAATCAGACGCTAAAAGAGCGTATTGAGAGCCGCTCATTAACAGGAGAAACCGGTATGCGACTGGAAGTTGTCAGCACTCCGCCGCCCTCTGTAACCTCTTCGTCCTGTGTCTTTACCGTCACAGGCAGGCCGGAAGGAGCCTTTGTCCTGTTACCAGCCTGGCTGGAACTGCCCTACAGCGGCGGCATACAGCAGCGCAAGCATAACTGTACCCAGGAGAGTGACCTGGGGCTGGATA
>JBOFSC010000522.1:0-3055 GCA_051651345.1 Enterobacteriaceae bacterium | reverse complement strand
CCTGTATTAGCTTGTGAGTACCGATCAGAATATCCACTTTTCCTTGTGCGCAGGCTTCGATAATCTGTTGCTGCTCCTTTGCCGTACGAAAACGGGACAGCATCTCGATGCGTACAGGCCAGTTGGCAAAACGGTCGTTAAAATTATCAAAATGTTGCTGTGCCAGTAGGGTGGTTGGCACCAGAACAGCCACTTGTTTGTTATTAATAATAGACAGGAAGGCGGCCCGCATGGCCACCTCGGTTTTACCGAAACCGACATCACCGCAAACCACTCTGTCCATGGCAAGGGGTTGGCACATATCGCCCAGTACCGCATTGATGGCGTTTTCCTGATCCAGGGTTGTTTCAAAGGGAAATCCCTGGCAGAACAGTTGATACTGTTCACGATCCTGTTTGAAAGCAAAACCGGGTTTACTGGCACGCTGAGCGTAAAGGTCAAGTAACTCGGCGGCGACATCACGGATCTTCTCTGCGGCTTTTTGTCGCGCCTTGCCCCAGGTTTCGCCCCCCAGTTTATGCAGCGGTGCACTCTCCTGAGCGCTGCCACTATAGCGGCTGATCAGATGCAGGGAAGAGACTGGCACATAAAGTTTATCGCCGCCAGAATAGGTGAGGATCAGATATTCGGCATTGATACCACCTGCAGAAAGGGTGGTCAGGCCCCCATAACGGCCCACACCGTGTTCAAGATGGACCACGGGTTGTCCCGGACGCAGTTCCGCCAGGTTGCGGATCAGGGTATCGGTATTGATCGTGCGGCGGTTATCACGGCGCCGTTGACTGACACGCTCCCCCAACAGATCAGATTCGCAAATCAGCGCCAGTTGTGAGTCTTGATCAATAAAGCCCCGTTCACTATTACCTACCGTCAGGAAATGACCGCCGGGTTCTGCCTGTTGTAACGTCGTGATCAGCCGGGGGCGCAGTTTGATTCGGGCCAGGAGCTCCAGCAGGGCCTCCCGGCGGCCTTCGCTCTCTACAGAAAAGACGACGGTGCCAGTAAACTGTTCAATAAAGCGTCTGAGCAGATCCAGAGGTGACTTATGCTGGGGTTGCACCGTCAATTCTGGCAGCGGATGGTAGGCCAGATTGCTGCTGTTGCTTTTCTCTGGTACCGCCTGTAGCTCTAACTGGACTCGCGGCCACTGTTTTAACTGATGAAACAGTTCATCGGTGCGTAACCAGAGGCTGGATGGCGCTAACAGCGGGCGCATGGGATCATGGCGGCGGCTCTCATAGCGCTGCTCGATATCCTGCCAGAAATGGTCGCTGGCCTCCTGTAACGTGCCCAGGGTCACCAGCAGAGTGGAAGCAGGGAAATAGCTGCTTAGGGTAACCAGCGGTTCACTGAAAAACAGGGGCTGCCAGTATTCGATACCCGCAGGCAAAATGCCCTTGCTGACCTGCTGATAGAGATGTTCTGCATCGCGTCTGATATCGAACTGTTCGCGCCATTGACTACGAAATAGCTCAATGGCGGTTTTATCTGTGGGAAATTCGTGCGCGGGCAGCAGATTAATGCTATCGACTTCTTCTATCGTGCGTTGGCTGTCAATATCAAAAATGCGCAGGCTGTCGATATCATCATCAAAAAAATCAATCCGATAGGGTTGGCTGCTGCCCATAGGGAAGAGATCGAGCAGCGCGCCGCGCGTGGCAAATTCACCATGGGCCATGACCTGTTCCACCGGTCGATATCCGGCTTGTTCCAGTTGACTGCGTAGCCTGTCACGTGACAGGGTTTGCCCTTTTTTCATCATTAAAGCATGGGAATGCAGGAAGGTATGGGGGCAGACTCGCTGTAACAATGTATTGACTGACAGCAATAAAATACCGGTACCCAGGTTGGGCAACTGATAGAGAGTGGACAGCCGGGTAGAAATCGCCTCCTGATGGGGAGAGAGGGTATCGTAGGGCAGGGTCTCCCAGTCGGCCAGCAACTCTACCGGCAGGTTGGTAAACTGCGGCATTTCAGCCTGCAGACGCAATGCCTGATGCATATCGGCCGTGACAACCACCAACGGACCCTGATGGCGATGGGCGATATCAGCGCATACCCTGGCTGTAGCGGAGCCGACAAGCTGACCAATCCGGTACTGTTCTGAAGGACGTTGAGGTAATGTAAAGCTGTGAACAGGGTGTGACATAGTATCCATAACCAACAAAATGACGGGCATACTTTAGCATTATTTGCGCTAATTATTTAGTCTTAAGGGAAAAATAGTCGCCAGTATTCGCTTATCTGTTCACTAATGACGGGTTTCCCTTTATCATCACGTTTTGTGTTTGTTACTTCGCCCTGGACTAAAAACGGACGCTATGTACCAACCTGTTGCATTTTATATTGGCCTGCGCTACATGCGTGGGCGGGCTGCAGACCGCTTTAGCCGGTTTGTCTCCTGGCTTTCTACCATCGGTATCACTTTAGGTGTGATGGCTCTGATCACGGTTCTTTCAGTGATGAACGGATTTGAGCAGGAGATGGAAAAAAGCATTTTATCTTTGATCCCACAAGCCATCGTCACCACGGCACAAGGGCAGCTTGACCCACAAAAACAGCCCAAAACTGCGCTGCAAACCCTGCAGGGCGTGACAGGGGTCACGCCTCTGACTCAGGGTGATGTGGTGCTGCAGAGCGCTAAAGGGCTGGAGGTCGCTATCATGCTGGGCGTGGACCCGGCTAGTGCTGAGCCGTTGTTCCATTTTATGGTTGCCGATGTGCGTCCTCTGTTACCTGCGGGCCAATATCAGGTGATTCTGGGTGCCAGACTGGCCGATAAACTGGGTGTGGCTGTCGGTGACAGGGTACGCTTGCTGGCAACCAGTGTCAGTCAGTTTACGCCGATGGGACGGGTTCCCAGTCAGCGTCTGTTTACGGTGGCGGGAACCTTTAGCGCCAACAGTGAAGTGGATGATTATCAACTTCTGGTCAATATTGATGATGCTTCGCGTCTGATGCGCTATCCTATCGGACATATTGGCGGCTGGCGGCTATTTTTACAGCAGCCGCTGGCGGTGGCCGAGGTGACCCAGCAGGCTCTGCCCTCCGGGCT